>NZ_PSVK01000016.1:0-70387 GCF_002931115.1 Rathayibacter sp. AY1E6
GGGTGGGGGGGGGTGGGTGTGCTGGTCGGGGGGGGGGGCGCGTGGGTGGGGGGGGGGGGGTGCGGGGTGGTGGGGCTCCATGGACCGCTCCTCTATCGATAACAGTTCTCATTAACGACAGGAGTATCCGTGAAGGTCCGCAACTCCCTCAGGTCGATGAAGGCGCAGCCCGGCTCGCAGGTGGTCCGCCGCCGGGGCCGCGTCTTCGTGATCAACAAGCTGAACCCGCGCTTCAAGGCCCGTCAGGGCTGAGCGCCGACGGGAGGGTGCGAGCCCTCCCGTCGCGCACGGCCTCAGTGCTCGTCGTAGTGGCCGGCGTGAGCGGCGTGCTTGTGGCCGTCGTGGACGAAGTCCACGTGGTCGTCGTGCTGCACGGTCTCGTGGCCGCAGGCGTCGCCGTGCTCGTGGTCGGCGGTCGAGTGCTCGGCCTCCGACTCGTGCTCGTCGTAGTGGTCGCCGTGCAGGGCGTGGTGGTGCGTGCCGTGGACGTAGTCGACGTGCTGCACGGCCGGGTGGCCGCAGCCCTCGCCGTGCTCGTGCTCGGTGACGGGGTGCTCGGCGTGGAGATCGGTGGTGCTCATGGTGCTGCCTTTCCGGATGCGGGGGCCGCGGACGCGACGGGCTCCAGTCGACCAGATCCATAAACGCATTGCAATGGATGCGCCTAATCGAGAGCGATCATCGTTCCCGACAGGGACGGAGGTCACCCCTCCAGGGCGTGCCGGACAGCGTCGTCGACGATGTGCGTGACGTGGGTGTCGGCGACGGAGTAGTGCGCCTCGCGGCCCACGCGCTCGACCGCGACCAGCCCGGCGGTGCGGAGCATCCGAAGGTGCTGCGAGACCAGCGGCTGCGAGAGCCCGGTCACCTCGGCCAGCCGCCCGACCGTCGACGTCTCCTCGGCGAGGGCCCGGAGCAGGCGCAGCCGGGAGGAGGAGGACAGCACCTTGAAGAGCTCGGCGGCGGGTTCGAGGTCCTCGGTCATCTGCTCATGTAAGCAGAGGTGCATGCGCCGTGTCCGCGCGGCGCCCTGCGCGCCTCCGGCTACCCTCGGTGCGATGGACGAGGACAGGTACGGGCAGGACGTGCTCGCCGGCGACTGGCGCGCCCGCGGCAGGGTCGAGGTGGCGGTGGTCGAGGCCGAGCGCGATCTGGTGGTCGAGGAGGTCGCCTCCGGCTTCGTGGGTGCCGTGCTCGGCGTGGAGCTGCGGATGGTGCGGCTGGAGGACCGGTTCGGCAAGGTCCGCGTGTTCCCGCTGGGGCCCGGGTTCCTCCTCGAGGGGAAGCCCGTGTCGCTGAAGGCGCCCGGGCTGAAGCGCGACGCCGGCCTCGGTCGCGCGCGCTCCGCCTCCGGCTCCTTCCACGTCGCCGACGCGAAGGCGCGGGTCGCCCTGCCCAGCCGCATCTACGTCGAGGGCCGGCACGACGCCGAGCTGGTCGAGAAGGTCTGGGGCCACGACCTGCGGGTCGAGGGCGTCGTCGTCGAGTACATCGAGGGCGTCGACAACCTCGACGAGCTGGTGCGAGAGTTCCGGCCCGGTCCGGGGCGCCGCATCGGCGTGCTCGTCGACCACCTGGTGCGCGGCTCGAAGGAGTCGCGGATCGCCGAGCAGGTCGCCGCCGGTCCGCACGGCGCCCACGTCCTCGTCGTCGGCCACCCCTACATCGACGTCTGGCAGGCCGTGAAGCCCGGCCGGATCGGCCTGGAGCGCTGGCCCGAGATCCCTCGCGGAACCGAGTGGAAGCACGGGATCTGCGAGGCGCTCGGCTGGCCGCACGAGGAGCAGGCCGACATCGCGCGCGCCTGGCAGCGCATCCTCGGCCGGGTGCGCACCTTCCAGGACCTGGAGCCGGCGCTGCTGGGCCGGGTCGAGCAGCTCATCGACTTCGTGACGGAGCCCGCATGACCCGGCACGCGGGGCTCGGCCTCGGCCTCGACGCCGTGCTCGTCCTGGTCTTCGTGCTGATCGGCCGCGGGAGCCACGACGAGGGGTCGGCGCTGATCGGCCTGCTCACCACGCTCTGGCCGTTCCTGGCGGCGCTCCTGCTTGGCTGGGTCGTCACGCGCTCGTGGCGCTCCCCGGACCGGATCGTGCCCGCCGGGCTCGTCGTCTGGGGGGTGACCGTCGCGGGCGGGATGCTCCTGCGGATCGCCTCCGGGCAGGGCGTGCAGTGGAGCTTCGTGATCGTGACGGCCGTCGTGCTGGCCGTGTTCCTCCTCGGCCGTCGCGCTCTGACGCGGCTGATCGCCCGCCGGCGCTAGGCGGACCGGCGGCTCAGCCCACCCGCACCCCGAAGTGCTCCGCGAACAGCGGCAGCAGGAGGCTGAGCTGCAGCTCGGAGAGGGTGGCGCCGCGGAGGCCGTCCAGCCCGGTGAGCAGGTGCAGCTCGGCGCCGCGCAGATCGAGGTGCTCGATCCGGGCCCGGGAGAGATCGAGGGAGCGGACGTCGCAGTCGACCAGGCGCAGCCGCGTGCCGGTCGCACCCGCCAGGTCGAGCTCGTCGATCGTGCAGCGCTCGAGCAGCACGTCGCGCACCGCGGCGCCGCGGAGGTTCAGGTAGCCGAGCTTGCAGTCGGCCACGCGCACCTGCTCCCAGGTGCTCTCGTAGAGCTCGGCCGAGCCCAGCCGCGAGGCGAGCAGCTCGACGGATCGGAGCCGGCTCCGCGGCGCCGAGAGCCCGGGCACGTCCAGCCGCTCGAGCCGCGACTCCGCGATCGACGCGGCCCGCAGCTGGGCGCCGTCCAGGACCACTCCCTCCAGCGCGCACTCGCTGAAGGAGGCCGCGGTGAGATCGGCGCCGGTGAGGTCGGTGCCGGCGAAGCGCAGTCCTTCGGTGTGCTCCCGGGCGCCCGTGTCCCCGGCGTACCCCTCGGCGAGGCCGTCGAGGAGGAGGGGGTCGAGCCGGGGAGGAGCGGTCGCGTCGCGCACGCGGCGAGCCTAGTGCTGGCACCATGGCGGCATGCCCCGCCTGCTCGCCGTGTGCCGCGTCGCCCGCCTCCTGCCCGACTCCGGCACGGTCGGCGTGACCGCGATCGACAAGCGGCCGGTCGAGGGTCCCGTCGGAGTGCGCGACCTGGGCCTCTACGGCGACGTGCAGGCCGATCGCGCGCACCACGGCGGCCTCGACAAGGCGCTCTACGCCTACTCCGACGAGGACGCGCTCTGGTGGGCGGAGCGCCTGGGGCGGCCGGTCGCCGCGGGGATGTTCGGCGAGAACCTGCGGATCGCGGGCCTCGACGTGAGCGGAGCCGTGATCGGCGAGCGCTGGCGGATCGGCGAGGCGGTCGAGGTCGAGGTGACGATGCCGCGGACGCCGTGTGCGACGTTCCAGCGGGCCCTCGGAGAGCCCCAGTGGGTGAAGCGCTTCGCCGACGAGGGGCGTACTGGCGCGTACCTGCGGGTGCTGCACCGCGGATCGGTGGAGGCGGGCGACGCCGTCGAGGTGCTGAGCCGGCCCGGGCACGGCGTCCCGGTCGACCGCTGGTACCGCGAGCACAGCCCGGCGGACGCGCAGGCGCTCCTCGAAGCGGAGGAGGCGGGTGCGCTCCGGCCGGCTCCGGCGCTGCGGGCGTCGATCGAGCGGGCGCTCGCCTGACCCGGTCTACTCCCCGCGCGCCTCGCGCTTGAGGCGGCGCTTGACCGCTCGCTCCGTCAGCACCGTCAGGTAGTCCTGCACGGGCCGGTCCTGCAGGTCCGCGAGCTCCTCGCGCACGAGCGGCGCGACCTGCTCCTCGGAGTGGTCGGGGAACTTCTTGCGCACGTTCGCGGTCACGTCGCGCACCACCTGGTCGAGATCGAATTCGGTCGTCATGCGGAGATCCTGGCCCCTCCAGGTGAACAGGAGGGGCACGGAGCCCACGGCCCCGCGCCCCTCCTCCGTGCCGATGGTCAGCTCTCGGCGACGGCGATCTCGTTCGGTGTGACGTCGAGCTCGCCCGTGGCGACGACCTCTCCCGTGGTGAGGTCGACGGCGTGGAGGCTGTCGGCGGCAGGGTCGGTCACGTAGGCGATGTCCCCGGCGACCGTGATAGCGGGGTGCGGGTCCTGCCACTCGACCGGGCTCTCCCAGGCGTCGACGACGGGGTAGGAGGCGGTCAGCTCGCCGGTCTCGGGGTCGAGCACGTGGATAGCGCCGTCCGAGGCGATCATGTACGCCAGATCGTCGGGGCCGCGGGCGACGCCGCGGAAGGTGTACTCGACGCCCTCGGGCAGGTCGACGACGTCGAGGGTCTTCGCCTCGGTGTCGATCAGCGCCACGCGGTGCAGGAGGTAGCCCTCGGCGTCGCGGTCGTCCTTGTAGTCGCCGACGATGATCGGGCTGGTCTCGCTGACCCAGGCGTTGCCCATGCGGCCGTACGGCTGGTCCGGCGCCTCGAGCTTCGTGATCTCGCCGCCGTCGTAGACCAGGGCGCCGTTCTCGCAGCCGAAGACGACGACCTCGTTCTCGGCCGTGCCCTCTCCGTGGACACCGGGGCACTGGTCGTTCGTGGCCGTCACGGCGCCGGAGGCGTCGCGCACCTCGATGCCGGTGCGCCCGTCGGCGTCACCGACCGTGGTGAGGAAGGTGCCGTCCTCGAGGACGATCGAGACGCCGTGGTGCGCCTCGACTCCCGGGATGGTCTCGGTCTCGGGCATCCCGTCCGAGGACGCCAGGTCGGCGGTCTCGAGGACGGTCGTGTCGCTCGTGCCGTCGGCGTAGAGGACGGTCTTCCCGGCGTGCCGGACGACGTGGCCCGGAGTGTCCGCGGGGAAGACGATGTCCGTCAGCTCCGGCTCGCCGCCGGTGCCGGCGGCGGTGTCGAGGAGCTGGAACCCCTCGCTCATGGTGACCAGGACGTGGCGGTCGTCGCCGGCGGGGTTGAGGCGGGTGAACTCTTCGGAGTCCATGTCCGCGACGGTCTCGAGGGTCTCGCCGTCGAGGACGAGGATGCCGCCCTCGTAGGCGACGGCGACGCGGGCGCCGGCGGCCGCCGCGGCCTCGGTGGCCGGCGCAGTGGACGCGGAGGACTCGGCGGCCGGGGTCGAGCTCGACGAGCAGGCCGCGAGGACCGTGATCGAGCAGGCGGCGATCAGGCCGAGGCCCGCCCGCCGGACGTGGGGATTCTGCATGGGTGCTTCTTCTTCCTGGTGGTGGATCGGAGGGCTCACGGGGAGAGCCCGGTGGCGATGCGCTGCGTGTTGACGCGCATCATGGCGAGGTAGTCGGGAGCGCCGCCCTCGGGCCCCGTCAGGGACTCCGTGAACAGCTCGACCACCTCCACGCGGATGTCGGCCTCGCTCGCCAGCGCCTGGACCAGGCGGTCGGGAGACGAGGACTCCGCGAAGATCGTGGGGACGCCGGTCTGCTCGACCGCGTCGACGAGATCGGCGAGGTCGGAGGCGGACGGCGCCGCGAGGGTCGTGCCTCCCGGGATGACGGCGCCGACGACGTCGAAGTCGAAGCGGTCGGCGAGGTACCCGAAGACGTGGTGGTTGGTGACGAGGGCGCGGCGCTCGGCGGGGATCGCGGCGAACGCCGCGGCCATCTCGGAGTCGAGCCGCTCGAGCTCGGCGCGGTAGCCGGCCGTCCGGTCCCGGACGGCGGCCGGATCGACGCCGTCGAGCGCGGCGAGCACGGGCCCGAGGGAGTCGACGACGTCGATCATCCGGCCGGGGTCCGTCCAGAAGTGCGAGTCCGGGCTCCCCTCCGCGTCGCCCTCGCTGTAGTCGAGGACGTCGACGGCGTCGCCGGCGACGAACGCGGGGACGTCCTCAGCGGAGGCCTCGTCGAGGTGCTGCTGCAGGCCCTCCTCGAGTCCGAGCCCGTTCGAGACGACGAGGTCGGCGGAGCGCAGGCGCGCCGCCTCCTGTGCCGAGATCTCGAAGGAGTGCGGGTCGGCGTCGGGCTTCATCAGCGTGACGACCTGCGCCTCGTCGCCGACGAGCTCGCCCACGACGTCGCCGAGGATGTTGGTGGAGACGATGACGAGGGGCCTCTCGTCCTCCTCCGCCAACGTGCAGCCCGACAGGAGCAGGACCGCCGCGGCGGACGCGAGGGCCCAGCGGCGCCTCATCGGCCCGTCTCCGCCGTGAAGGCCGGCTCGGTGGCGGTCTCGAAGGTGCGGGCGAGGCGCGCGCCGTCCGCGTAGTCGATCTCGTGCAGCTTCCGCTCGGCGGGCGCGCTGAGGTAGGCCCGCTGCTGGTCGGCGATCAGGACGGGCCGCGAGCCGTCCGCGGTCGTATCCGCGACGAGGGGCGCAGTCTCGGCGAGGACCGCACCGTCGGAGCCGTCGAGCACCAGCACGCGGCCGTCGGCGGCGAGGGCGAGGACGGTCTCGTCCGCGTCGTCCACCGCGGTGACCTGCGCCAGCGGGGCGGGAGAGGGGAGGAGGCTCCAGGAGCGCTCCCGGGTGTCGAGGAGCCAGATGCCCGCGTCCCCGGCGAGGCCGGCGACCGTGGGGCGGCCCTCGCGGTTGTCGAAGGAGGCGGCGGGTGGCGCGGTGGTGCCGGCGGGGTAGGGGATCCGCTCGACGATGAGCTCCTCGTCCTCGATCGACGCCAGGAGTGCGCCGTCGGAGCAGCCGATGACGGCGCCGACGCGGGTGGTGATCGTCCCGGCGGGGTCGGGGCAGGCCTCGCGGAGGCCCGTCGGCTCGCCGTCCGAGTCGTAGCCGGCGACGGCCGCTCCGGATCCGGACCCCTCGGTCACCAGTGCGGACGAGCCGACGGGCACGACCATCCCGGGTCCGGGCTCGACGTCCTTCCGGAACCGCTCGACGATCGCCCCCTTCGACAGCGCCTCGGTGTCGAGGAGGACCGCCTCGCCGGAGTCGGGGAAGAAGAGTCCGGTTCCGCCGGTGGTCGAGAGGTTCGTCGTGGCGACGACGGCCGTCCCGGAGCCCTCGACCGTGCCGATCAGGCGGGGGTCCGCGCGGTAGTAATGGAAGTGGTCCACGTGGTCCCAGGTCCACACGCCGCTGTCGACGATCTCGACGCCCGCATCGGTCTGGGCGAAGAGGTAGCGGCCGTCGGTCGTCATCGCGCTCGGTGCGCCGATGGTGCCGAGGCCGGTGACCGTCTCGTCGAGGAGGTCGAGGTGCGACACAGCGCCCGACGGGTCGATCGTCGTCAGCCCCAGGCGCGGCTCGGCGAGCTCGGCGGCGTTCGCGACGGCGCCGTGGCCGGAGCCCGTGTCGTCCGCGGCCGGCGCGGAGGCATCGGTCGAGCAGGCGGCCAGGCCCAGCGCGAGAGCGCCCAGGAGGACGGTGGAGGCGGTGGTTCGGGAGTGCACGGAGTCCTTTCGAGGGTGAGCGGGGGAGGAGCGGTGCCGGCAGGGCCTCATGCGGCGACCGGCTGAGGGCCCGACCGGGACGCGAGGGCCGACGCGGCCGAGCGGACCGCCCAGGACACCGCGGCGACCGCGATGGCCGTGCCGGCGACCGAGGCGCCCGCGGCCGTGGCCGCGTGCCAGGAGACGAGCAGGCCGACGAGCACGGAGGCCGCGCCGAGGATCGACGCGAGCAGCATCCGGGTCGGGATGCGGGTGGTCCAGTGCCCGGCGGCCACCGCGGGAGCCAGAAGGAGCCCGACGACGAGGAGCGAGCCGACCGCCTGGTAGGAGGCGACGACGGCGAGGGTCACCAGGCCGACCAGCGCGGCCTGAGCCGAGCGCGGACCGAGCCCGAGCACCGCGGCGATGCGCGGATCCAGCGCCAGGGCGACGAGCGGGCGGTGGAAGGCCGCTGCGACGAGGAGGCCGGCTCCGGCGGCGGCGGCGAGCAGCCCGATGTCGACGGGGGTGATCGCGAGGATGTCGCCGAGGAGGATCGAGGTCGCGTCCGTGGCGAAGCTGCCCGAGTGCGAGATCACGATGACCCCCAGCGCCAGCATGGCGACGAAGAGCAGGCCGATGCTGGTGTCGTAGGACAGTCGTCCGCGCCGCTGCAGGGCCGCGATGCCGAGGCTCATCAGCACCGCGCTGGCTGCGCCGCCCACGAGGACGGGCGCGCCGAGCACCGTCGCGAGGGCGACGCCGGGGAGCATCCCGTGGGCGAGCGCCTCGCCGAGGAAGGCCATCCCGCGGAGGACCACCCAGGTGCCGACGACGCCGCAGAGGACCGCGACGAGGACGCCGCCGAGGAGGGCGCGCTGAAGGAAGTCGAGAGCGAACGGCTCGAGGATTCCGGCGAGGAGGCTGAGCATGGTGCCCGACCGTACACGATAATGAGAACAGTTATCACTGCTGTACGCTCGTCGGGATGGACGTCTCACCCCCGCCCGAGCCCCCGGTCCGCCTCCGAGGCGCTCACGTCGACTTCGGCTCCCGCCGCGCTCTCGCGGGGGTCGATCTCGACGTCGCCGCGCGCTCGCTGACCGTGATCGCCGGGCCGAACGGCGCCGGCAAGTCGACGCTCCTGGAGGTGATCGCGGGAGTGCGTCCACTGACGTCCGGCACGCGGGACGTCACCGGAGCGATCGCCTTCGTGCCGCAGCGGGCGTCGATCCCGGACCGCCTCCCGGTGACGGTGCGCGACGTGGTCGCGGTGGGCACCTGGGGTCGGCTCGGCCGCCTCCGCCGCAGCGACGCGCGCGCGGCGGACGCGATCGCCACCGCGCTCGAGCGGATGGAGATCGTCGCGCTCGCCCGGGAGCCCTTCGCGGTGCTCTCCGGCGGTCAGCGGCAGCGGGCGCTCCTCGCCCAGGGGCTCGCCCGCGGGGCCGGCCTGCTGCTCCTGGACGAGCCCACCACCGGTCTCGATTCAGCGAGTGCGGAGCGGATCCGGTCGGTCCTGCGCGCGGAGGCGGACCGCGGCGCGACCGTGGTCTGCGTCTCGCACGACCCCGCCGTGCTGGCCGACGCGGACCGCGTCGTCGGACTCGTCGACGGGGCCCTCGCTCCAGCGGACCGATCCGTCACCCGCGGCCCGTGAGGCGAGGGCGCACGGGCCGTCCGTGACGGATCGCACCCGAGCGACGGCCCGCGGGCTGGGAGGATGGGGGGATGACCTCGACGCTGCTCGACCGGATGCCGACGCCCGACGCGGACGGGCGCGTCGACGACGACGCGGTCTACCTGGCCTTCACCGAGTGGGCGGAGTCGCGCGGCCTCCCGCTCTACCCGGCGCAGGACGAGTCCATGCTCGAGATCGCCTCCGGCTCCAACCTGATCCTCTCGACGCCCACCGGCACCGGGAAGTCGCTCGTCGCGATCGGCGCGCACGCCGCGGCGCTCGCCTCCGGGCGCCGCAGCTTCTACACGGCACCGATCAAGGCGCTCGTCTCCGAGAAGTTCTTCGCGCTGGTCGACGTCTTCGGCGCCTCCAACGTCGGGATGGTCACCGGCGACTCCTCGGTGAACGCCGACGCGCCGATCATCTGCTGCACGGCCGAGATCCTCGCGAACCTCGCGCTCCGGCACGGCGAGGACACCCCGGTCGACCAGGTCGTGATGGACGAGTTCCACTTCTACGCGGACCCGGCGCGCGGCTGGGCCTGGCAGGTGCCGCTGCTCACCCTCCCTCACGTGCAGTTCGTGCTGATGTCGGCCACCCTCGGCGACGTGACGGCGCTCGCCGCCGACCTCAGCCGCCGCACGGGCCGGGAGACCGCCCGGGTCACCGGCGTGGAGCGCCCGGTGCCGCTGCACTACTTCTACGAGATCGCTCCGATCCACGACTCCATCGAGGAGCTGCTCTCGACGAACCAGTCGCCGGTCTACGTCGTGCACTTCTCGCAGGCGGCCGCTCTCGAGCGCGCGCAGGCGCTCACCAGCGCGAACATCGCCACCCGCGAGCACCGCGACCGCATCGCCGAGGTGATCGGCGGCTTCCGCTTCACCACCGCGTTCGGCAAGACCCTCTCCCGGCTGCTCCGGCTGGGGATCGGCGTCCACCACGCGGGCATGCTGCCGAAGTACCGCCGCCTGGTCGAGCAGCTCGCCCAGCAGGGCATGCTGCGCGTGATCTGCGGCACGGACACCCTCGGCGTCGGCATCAACGTCCCCATCCGCACCGTGCTGCTCACCGCGCTGACCAAGTACGACGGCACCCGGACCCGCCAGCTCTCGGCCCGCGAGTTCCACCAGATCGCCGGCCGCGCCGGTCGCGCCGGGTACGACACCGCCGGGACCGTGGTCGTGCAGGCCCCCGAGCACGAGTCCGAGAACCGGAAGGCTCTCGACAAGATGGGCGACGACCCGAAGAAGCGGAGGAAGTGGGTCGCCAAGCGCGCGCCGCAGGGCTTCGTCAGCTGGGGGGAGCCGAGCTTCCGCAAGCTCGTCGACGCGGAGCCCGAGACGCTGACCTCGCACATGACGATCACCTCGGCGATGCTGCTGAACGTGATCGCCCGCGGCGGCGACGCCTACGCGAACGTGCACGCCCTGATCTTCGACAACCACGAGCCGTGGAAGCGGCAGCTGCAGCTGGCCCGCCGGGCGCTCGGCATCTACCGGACGCTGCGGGAGGCGGGAGTGGTCGAGCAGAGCGTCGGCGCCGACGGCGTGACCCGCATCCGCCTGACCGTCGACCTGCAGCCGAACTTCGCGCTCAACCAGCCGCTCTCGCCGTTCGCGCTGGCCGTGTTCGACGTTCTCGACCCGGAGTTGCCGAGCTTCGCGCTCGACGTGATCTCGGTGCTCGAGGCGACCCTCGACGACCCGCGCCCGATCCTGGGGGCCCAGCAGTTCCAGGCCCGCGGCGAGGCCGTCGCCGCGATGAAGGCCGAGGGGATCGAGTACGAGGAGCGGATGGAGCTGCTCGAGTCCGTCACGCACCCCAAGCCGCTCGAGGAGCTCCTCGAGGCGACCTTCGAGACCTACACCGCCGCGCAGCCGTGGGTGAAGGACTTCGAGCTCTCGCCGAAGTCGGTCGTGCGCGACATGTACGAGCGGGCGATGTCCTTCGGCGAGTACACCGCGTTCTACAAGCTCTCCCGCTCGGAGGGACTGGTGCTGCGCTACCTGTCCGACGCGTTCCGCGCGGCCCGGCAGACCATCCCCGACGAGCTGAAGAACGAGGAGCTGCACGACCTGATCGAGTGGCTGGGCGAGCTCGTGCGCCAGGTCGACTCCTCGCTGGTCGACGAGTGGGAGGAGCTGGTCAATCCGGCGCTCCACGCGGCGGACCAGGCGATCGTGCCGCCCGCTCCGCGCCGCCTCACCGCGAACCACCGCGCCTTCCGCGTGCTGGTGCGCAACGAGATGTTCCGCCGGGTGACCCTCGCCGCCCTCGACGACCACGAGGCGCTCGGCGAGCTCGACGCCGCCGCCGGCTTCGACGCCGACGCGTGGGGCGCCGCGCTGGACGACTACTACGACGAGCACGACAGCATCGGCATCGGGCCCGACGCCCGGGGGCCGAAGATGCTGCTCGTCACGGAGGAGCCGACGCAGTGGCTCGTGCGGCAGATCCTCGACGATCCGGCCGGCGACCACGACTGGGGGATCTCGGCGACCGTCGACCTCGCCGAGTCGGACGAGCAGGGTGCGGCCGTCGTCCGCGTCACCTCGGTCGGCCGGCTGGACTGATCAGCGGCCGCGCTTCTCCCGGCGCTGCATCTCGGCGGCGATGTCCGCCTCGGTGATCTCCTTGCGGGCGGGACCCCAGATCGACGCGGCCTGGCCGACGACGCCGATCCCGATCCCGATCATCGGCCAGATCGGCCAGAAGTAGCCGTCGGCCCCTGTGCCGACCCAGACGGCGGTCGTGATCGCCGAGACGCTCGCCCATCCGCCGACCGATCCCAGGAAGTCGCGGCGCCGCTTGACCTCGCGCACGGCGAGCGCGCGCTCGGCGTCCTCGACGCGGGCGGTCTCCACCTCCTCGCCGGAGGCGGCCGCCGGGACGACCTCCGCGGACCGGTCTCGCCGGGCGGACGGATCCGGAGTTCCC
This sequence comes from Rathayibacter sp. AY1E6, assembly GCF_002931115.1. Classification (NCBI taxonomy): domain Bacteria; kingdom Bacillati; phylum Actinomycetota; class Actinomycetes; order Micrococcales; family Microbacteriaceae; genus Rathayibacter; species Rathayibacter sp. AY1E6. Next base: position 11,873 of record NZ_PSVK01000016.1, read on the forward strand.
CACTCGTTCGTCATGCGGCCAGCCTACGCACGGGCCGTCGGCAGCGGTACGCGGGCTTCAGGCGGCGGTCGCCTGCTCCGGCTGGCAGTGCGGGCACCACCAGGTGCGGCGCTGCTCGGGGTCGTCGCGGACCTCGTCGCGGACGAGCACCGTCGTGCCGCAGCGCAGGCACGGGCGCCCGGCGCGCCCCGCGATCCAGTGCCGCTCGCCGCGGCGGGTGTCACCGGTGGTGGTCTGGAACATCCCCGGGATCGTGACGGAGGCGCGGAGGCCTCTCGCCGCGGTCGCCACGAGGGCGCGGACGTCGAGGGAGCCGATCGGCCGCCAGGGCCAGACCCCGCGGAGGAAGCAGACCTCGTTGGCCCAGAGGTTGCCGAGACCCGCGAGGCAGCGCTGGTCGAGGAGTGCGGCGACGACGGGCCGGTCCGGGAGGCGGGAGAGGCGCCGGACGGCCTCGTCGGCCTCCCAGTCCGCGCGGAGCGGGTCGGGCCCGAGGTGCCCGACGGCGCGCGGCTCGTCGCGGGTGGCGAGGAGCTCGACGACCGGGAGGTCGATGCCCCACACGGTCGAGTCGTCGTCGAGGCGGAGGCGGACGCGGACGTCCTTCTGTACCGAGCGGGGGACCGCTCGGCCGGGAGCGGTCACGGTCCAGGAGCCCTGCATCCGCAGGTGGGTGTGCAGGGTCGTTCCGCCGGAGAAGCGGGTGAGGAGGTGCTTGCCGTGGGTGTCGTGCTCGAGGATCCTCAGCCCGGCGAGGGAAGTGCCGGCCGCGTCCCCGGAGCGCAGCTCGCCCTCGAGGACGGTGCGACCGTCCGCCGCCCGCCTGAGGCGGGCGGCGAGACGGTGCACACTGTCTCCCTCGGGCATCCCCGAACTCTAGGAGCCGGAGCTCGTCGAGGTCAGGGGTCGCGCGGGATCAGGCGCCGCGGTACGCCTGCTTGTAGACGCGCTCGGTGCCGTCGGGCGCGGTGACCTCGATGGTCGCCGTGCCGGCCTTGATGGGCTTGAAGACGGTCACGGTCTTCACCGTGAACGACTGGCCGGGCTTGACCGTCTTCTTCGTCTTGCTGCCGTACGCCGTCGTGATCTCGATCGAGACCGTCTCGTCGCCGTTGTTCACCGCCGACACCGTCAGCGTCCGCACGACGGCGAGGCGCTTGGTGGAGGCGGTGGTCGCGACGTCGATGACCGTGACGGGCTCGGGCTCCGGGTCCGTCCGGGTCTCGGGCAGGTCGAGGCCGACGACGACCGGGTCGTGGTCGCTGGAGCGGTACGCCGAGGTGTCGTAGAAGATCGTCGCGTTGAAGTCGTAGCGGCTGTACTCCAGTGCCACGGACTCGCCGCTGTTGATGTTCCAGGTGTCGACCCCGGTGACCGTCCTGTCGGCCGCGGGCGAGGCGAAGACGTGGTCCAGCGAGCCGACCGCGCCGTCGAACGAGTACGAGTACTTGCCGTCCTTCGCACCCTGGTCGATGTAGCCGGCGTCGGTGATCACCTTCACCGGGTCCTCCTTCGAGTAGGCGTTGAAGTCGCCCAGCAGGTAGACGAGCTCGGTGGCCTTCTCGGTGCGGAGGCGGTCGGCGAAGGCGACGAGGGCGGTCGCCTGCTTCACGCGCGAGGCGTTCGAGGCGCCCTGGCCGTCGCCCTGGTCGGCGTCGGCGCCGGATCCGGAGCCCTTCGACTTGAAGTGGTTCACGATCGCGACGAACTCGCTGGCGCTGTCGCCGAGGAGGCGGAACTCCTGGGCGAGGGGCTTGCGGGCGTTCGAGAAGTTCACCGTGTCGTTGAGCACGACGGACTCGCCGACCGGCTCGATGACGGCCTTCTTGTAGATGAAGGCGGTGCGGATGACGTCCTCGTCCGCGAGCGCGGGGAGCGCTGCGGGGGAGGGGACGTAGGCCCAGACCTCGGAGCCGGCCGCCGTGTTCAGCGCGGCGGTCAGGGTGGCGAGGGCCTCGTCGCGCGGCTTGCCGAAATTGGCCGAGTTCTCGATCTCCTCGAGCGAGACGACGCCCGCGCCGAGGGTGTTGATCGCGGTCACGATCTTGGCCTGCTGGCGCTCGAGGTCATCGGCGTTCGCCGCTCCGCGGGCGTCGCAGCCGCTGTTGACCGTGACGGGGTCGCCGTCGCGGTCGGTGTAGAAGGTGCAGCCGGTGATCGAGTCGCCGGTGGTGGAGAAGTAGTTGAGCACGTTGAAGGACGCGATCGAGAGGTCGCCGCCGACGGCCTCGGGCTTCGCGGTCCGGGTGTTCGCGAAGGTCGCGGGCTGCACGTCGCCGGCGTTCTCGACGGTCAGCTGCGTGGTGGGCTGGAAGGCCCAGCCGCCGTTGCGGTAGTCGAGGACGACGGGGCGGGTGAAGGTCGCCGGAGCACCCACGCGGATCGGCGCGGTGGTGGTGAGGTAGGGCAGCGGGATCGCCTTGTTCGCGGCGGCGCCGAGGAAGTTGATCGAGGCGCCGTCGTCGAGGGTGATCGCGCGGGCGGCGTTGTCGGCGACGACGGCCGCGAGCTCCGGCGAGCCGGGGCGGGCGACCTCGGTCGGCGTGAGCAGCGGGGACGTGCCGGCGGCGAGGCCGACCGAGCCGAAGCTGTTCAGGTCGAAGGTGTCGGTGACCGTGTAGGCGCCCTGCGGAGCGATCAGCATGCTCTCGAGCACCTCGCGCTCGGCGGCGGTGCGGGGGAGCGCGACAGCGGCCGGGACCGGCGCTGCGGCGGCGCCGTCGAGCTTCACGACGGTCGCGGCCGAGGTCGGGGTGAGCTCGGTCAGGCCGTTGTACTCGCTCACCTCGCCGGTGATGCGCAGGTGGTCGCCGATCGCGACCGACCCGACGGAGGCGGAGGAGAAGACGAAGACGGCGTCGGAGGCCGTGCGCGAGCTCTCGCCGCCGGTGCCGGGGGTCTGGATGACGTAGCCGTTGTAGCCGCCGGACGGGTAGCGCGCGGTGACGACGCCGGAGGTGGTGACGGTGCTGCCGACGAGCGGCGACGCGTCGCCGGTGCCCTGGATCTCCGCGATGGAGACGGCCGGGATCTCGGCCGGAGGGGTCGTCGGGGGAGCGGTCGGCGGGGTCGTCGTCGGCGGCGTCGTGGGCTCGGGCTCGGATCCTCCGCCTGCGGCCTGCGGGGTCGGTGCGCCGAGCGCGAAGTCGGCCGAGTTGACGTCGGTGTCGCCGGTGGCGGTGTCCGCGCGGGCGATCGTCTGGGTGAGGGAGGGCACCGTGGCGACGGACGACTCGAAGGTGTTCGAGGTGCCGTAGCCGACGAGGTCGATCACCGCGTCCGGCTGGGCGGCGGCGCCGGTGGGCGGCGCCACGAGCGCCGAGGTCCCGTCGACGAGGAAGAGGGTGCCGCCCGCGGCGGCCATGTTGAGGCCGTTCGCGCTCTGGTCGGGCGTCGGCAGGGCCGCGCCGTTGGTGCCGTTGCTGGCGCCGGCGAGCAGGAAGTGGCCGCCGGCGGGCACCGAGCCGGTGAGCGGCACGGTCGTGGTGGGGTTCGCGGTGCCGGTCGCCGAGCGGTACTGGATCGAGAGGCCGCCGAGGGCGATCTCGGCGGCGGTGGGGTTGTAGAGCTCCACGTAGCGGTTGCTGAACGCGGCACCGGCGGAGCCTCCGCGGGCGAAGACCTCGCTGATGACGAGCTCGTCGCCCGAGGGCGCGGCCGCGGCGGAGGTCGCGACCAGCGGAGCGGCCGCCAGGGCCAGTCCGGTCAGGGCCGCCAGGCCGAGCCCGCGCCTCCGGCGGCGCTCGGGCGGGGTGGAAGAGTCGGGCATGGTGGTCCTCTCGATCGCCGCTCGGAAGAGCGGTCGCAGCGTCGTCGCCGCGCGGCGCGGCCAGCGCACCCCCGGAAGGGGCACGCATGGTCACGCTATGCAGTGCGGGTGCCCGGCCTGTGAACCGGACGTTTCATGAACGTAAACTCATCCACCGACATCGGGGCGCGCGGGTGCCGCTCGCGGCGCGTTCGCGGCTTCGCGGGCCACACTCGTCGGATGATCTCCTTCGAGCTGGCCCGTGCCCTGCGCACGGCGGGCGTGCGCTGGACGCCCCGCACCGGTGACCGCTTCCGCATCGAGCGGGAGGGCTTCGACGGCGACGTCTTCACCGTCAGCGACATGACCATCGAGGCGCACGAGTACCCGAGCGGGACCGTCCTCGGCTTCAACGGCACCACGGAATGGGCGCTCGACTCCGTCTCCCTGGAGGACTCGCTCTGGCTGCCGCGGGAGGACCAGCTGCGCGAGCTCCTCCGCGGGACCTTCCGCTCCCTCCGTCGCCTCGCCGAGCCGGAGACGCGGTTCGCCGTCGAGGTCGAGCTCGGCGGCCGGGCGCGGACCTTCGAGGACGCGGCGGCCGAGAACGCCTACGCGGAGGCGCTGCTCGCGCTGGTCAGCTCGGTCGCGGTCGACCTCGACGACGTGGACGAGCTGGACGCGGCCGACGAGCCCGACCGGGCGGCCGAGCGGGCCTGAGGCTCCGTCCGACCCCGACCCTCCGCATCCGGCGGGGCTAGGACGCCGCCTTCTCCGCCGCCGCGGTCTTCTTCGGGGTCCGCTTCTTCGCAGGCGCGTCGGCGCCCTTCTCCGGGTCGGCTCTCTTCGCCGCGGGCTTCTTCTTCGCGGCGGTCGTCGCCGGAGCCTTCGCCGCCTTCTTCGCGGCCTTCTTCTCGGCGGGGGCCTCCTCCGCCGGCGTCCCCTTCGCCCCGCGGCTGCGCTCGACCGAGCGCTTGAGCGCCTCCATCAGGTCGAGCACCTCGCCGCCGCCCTCCTCCTCCGGCGCCTCGCCGAAGGTCGCGGCGGTGTCGAGGGCGTCGCCCTGCTCGATCTTGGCGTCGATCAGCGTGCGCAGCTCCTCCTGGTACGCGTCGTGGAACTTCGCGGCGTCGAAGTCCTCGGAGTAGGAGTCGACCAGGTGCGCCGACATCTCGAGCTCGCGCGCCGCGATCCGGGTGCTGCCCTCCAGCGACGGGAACTCGACCTCCCGTACCTCGTCCGCCCAGAGCAGGGTCTGCAGCATCAGGAGCTTGCCGCGCACGCGCAGCGCGGCGAGGCGGGTCTTCTGCCGCAGCGCGAACTCGACGATCGCGGTGCGGTCCGTCTGCTCGAGGGTGCGGCGCAGCAGGACGTAGGCCTTGGGGGAGGAGGAGTCGGGCTCCAGGATGTAGGCGCGGTCGAACATGATCGGGTCGACCTGCTCGCTGGGCACGAACTGCACGACGTCGATCTCGCGGTCGCGCTCCTCCGGCAGCGCCTTGAGCTCGTCCTTGGACAGGACCACGGTGCGCTCGCCGTCGTCGTAGGCCTTGTCGATGTGGTCGAAGGTGACGACCTCGCCGCAGATCTCGCACTTGCGCTGATACCGGATCCGTCCGCCGTCCTTGTCGTGGACCTGGTGCAGCGGGGTGTCGTGGTCCTCGGTCGCGCTGTAGATCTTCACCGGCACGTTGACCAGGCCGAAGGTGATCGCGCCCTTCCAGATGGCTCGCATGCGCCCAGTGAACACCGTGTCCCCCGGCCGCCGGAAGCCCTGTCGGACGTGAGGGAGCCCCCGACCGTCGAAGGGACCCGCCGCAGCTCGACGGTCCGGGGTCCCCTCAGGGCGGAACGACGGAGCCGCCCGGTCGTCGCGGAGCGACGGCCGGACGGCTCCGGGGCGGTGGCGGCTAGCCGCGCTCGGCGCTCCGGCGGCGCAGCGCGGCGAGCAGGAGCCCGCCGACGCCGCCGGCGATCAGCAGTCCGCCGAGGCCCAGCGGCAGGCCGACGTCGGCTCCCGTCGAGGCCAGGGGCGGGCGGCCGCCGGGGTGCGGCGCCACGGCGGTCGGCGTGCTGCTCGGGGTGGGAGCGGCCGTCGGCGCGGTGGTGGGCGCGGTCGTCGGGGCGACGGTCGGCTGCGCGGTCGGAACGACGGTCGGCTCGGCGGTCGGGGCCACGGTGGGCTCCGGCGTCGGGGTCGGCGTGGTCGGGTCCTTCTCGGCGTCGATCGCGGAGGTGTCCGCGGCGAACGAGGCGGTCACGAAGGCGATGGCCTTCGACGTGATGCCGAGCGCCTCCTGGTTGATGTTGTCGATGTCGTCGGCGGCGGAGTGGTAGTTCGGGTCGTGCGTGATGCCGGCGGTGCCGCCGAACAGCGCGACCTCCTCCTCCGTCTTGACGTCGTCGGCGCCGGTGAAGACGCCCGAGGACGGGATGCCGACCGAGATGAAGCCGTCGTAGTCGCTGCGGCCGTCGAACGCGGTGTCGATCCAGGGCTGGTCGATCGAGTCGAAGTAGTCGGTGAACGCCTTCTCGGTCGCGATCGAGCCGGCGGGCACGTCCACCGGGGCCTCGTAGGTGGACTGGTCCGCGTCGTAGACGGAGATCACGTAGTTCGGCGAGGCGACCATGTCGAAGTTCATGTAGGTCGCGATCTTCGAGGCGTCCTCCTCCGTCAGGGAGTCGACGTAGGTGTAGGAGCCGACCAGGCCCACCTCCTCGGCGCCCCACCAGGCGAAGCGGACCGCGTTGGTCGTGTCGCCCGCGGCGGCCAGCTGCACGGCCGTCTCGAGCAGCGTCGCGGATCCGGAGCCGTTGTCGTTGATGCCGGGGCCGGCGGGCACGCTGTCGAGGTGCGCGCCGAGCATGACCACGTTGTCGTGGTCGCCGCCCGGGGTCTCCGTGACGATGTTGAAGGTCTCCACCTCGGTCGTCGTCTGGTCGATGAGGACCGAGACGCTCGCGGGGAGCGACGCCAGCAGCGCCTGCCCCTCGGCCTGCGTGACGCCGACGCCGGGGACGGCGGCCGCGTCCTGTCCGCCGAACGTCCCGTTGAGGGCGTCGCTCGGCGCGTTGTCGTAGATGATGATCGCGGCGGCGCCGGCGGCACCGGCGGCGACCGACTTCTCGAGGAAGCTGCAGGAGCCGCGGCTGACGAGCGCGATCTTCCCGGTGGCGTCGAGGCCGGTCCAGGCGTCCGTGGTGCAGCCGAGCGGATCGACGGGGGCGATGAGCTCGCCGGTCACGCCGCCCTCGGGCGTCGACGGAGTGAACTCCATCGGCGTGCCGACGGCGCCGGTGCCGGTGGTCAGCGTGAACGCGTCGATCGTCTGCGTCGCGGTGGTGAAGTCCTGGCGCTGCGTCGTGTAGCCGGCGTCCGCGAGGACCTCCTCGACGTACGCGCCGCTCAGCTCGTAGCCCGGAGTGCCGATCGCGCGGGTGCCGCCGTTGGCGTCCGCGATCGCCTGGAGCGCCTCCAGGTGGGTCATGATGCCGTCGACCGTGACGGTGTCGGCGAAGTCGACCGGCTCGACGGCGCTCGCCGTCGGCGCGAAGGCGAAGCCGGCGACGAGGGCGCCCGCTCCGATCATCGCGCTCGAGCCGATCAGCGAGCGGCGTCGGCGGCCGCTCGGGGTGTTCGTGGTGGTTCGCGCCACTGGGGCTCCCTCTCCTCGAGAACGGGCCGCCGCGTCGGCGGCCCCGACGCGCACCTCCCGAAGACTGGGAGGGGATCGCGTCCTCTGCGAGGGTATTCACAGGAAACGGTGCGGCCCAGTCCCCCCTGCCAGATTTCATCCGGACGAAACACGGACCGGGCCGGCGAGCGGATCAGGCCGTCGCCGGGCTCTCGGCCCACTCGCGGAGCATCGCGAGCGTCTCCTCCGGACGGTCGCGGTGGGGGCTGTGACCTGCGCCGGCCACGACCGCGTACCGGATGCGCGGATTCGCGCGCAGCACCAGGGCGGCGAGGGAGGGAGGGAGCAGCGTCTCGACCTGCGGATCGCCGGCCAGCACGAGGACCGGCGGGCGGAGGCCCGGCAGGTCCGCCAGCAGGTCCCACGGATCGTTGTCGTCGATCGTCGCCGCCACCGCGGACGGGTCGGCGTCCCGCACCGCGGCGAGCTTCTCGGCCCGGTCCCGCTCGTCCCAGAGCGGCTGCGCGACAGCGAGCTCCTCGGCCGAGACCGCGAGACCGGCGAGCTCGCCCGCGCGGACGGCGGCCCGCTGCTCCGGGGCGAGCCGGAGCACCGGGTCCAGCAGCGCCAGGCGCCCCGCCCAGCCGGACTCGCGGGCGGCGGCGCGCACCGCGACCGCTCCGCCGAGCGAGTGCCCGACGACGAGGTCGAACGGTCCCCGCGCGAGGGCGTCGTCGGCGTAGGCGTCGTGGCGGGCGGAGCCGCCGCGCGGCCCGTCGCCGTGTCCGCGCAGGTCGGGAGCGGAGACGCTCCAGCCCGCCGCGGTCAGCTCGCGGCTCAGCCGCCACCAGGTGCGGCCCGAGCCGCCCAGGCCGTGCAGGAGCAGGACCCTGCCCGCCGTCATCGCCGGAGCCTCAGTCGAAGCGCGGGTCGCGGCCGGTGCGCTCACCCGTCGCGAGCCCGGCGATCGCGGCGAGGTCCTCGTCGTCGAGGGCGAAGCCGAAGACGTCCAGGTTCTCGCGGATCCGCTCCGGCGTCACCGACTTCGGGATCACGACGACGCCGAGCTGCACGTGCCAGCGCAGCACCGCCTGCGCCGGCGAGACGCCGTGCTTCGCGGCGACGCGGGCCAGGGCAGGCTCGTCGAGGAGGCGCCCGCGGGCCAGCGGCGACCAGGCCTCGGTGACGATCCCGTGGGCGGTGTCGAAGGCGCGCAGCTCCTCCTGGGGCAGCCGCGGGTGCAGCTCGACCTGGTTGATCGCGGGCACCACTCCCGTCTCGTCGAGCAGGCGCTGCACGTGCTCCTCGGCGAAGTTCGAGACGCCGATCGAGCGGGCCCGCCCCTCGCTCTGCAGGCGCTCGAGGGCACGGTAGGTGTCGACGTAGCGGTCGCGCGAAGGAATCGGCCAGTGCACGAGGTAGAGGTCGACGTAGTCGGTGCCGAGCAGCTCGAGGCTCCGGTCGAAGGCGGCGAGCGTCTCGTCGAAGCCGTGGTCGTCGTTCCACACCTTGGTCGTCACGAAGACCTGCTCGCGGGGGAGGCCGCTCGCGCGGATCCCCTCGCCGACTCCGCGCTCGTTGCCGTAGAGGGTGGCGGTGTCGACGTGCCGGTAGCCGGCCTCCAGGGCGACGGCGACCGTGCGGGCCGCCTCCTCGTCGCCGATCTTGTAGACGCCGAGCCCGAGCTGGGGGATCGCGCGGCCGTCGTTGAGGGGGATCAGGGGGACGCTCATGCCTCCCATGCTGGCATGCGCCTCAGACGCTCCAGTCGAGCTCGCCGTGCGGTCCCACGTGCACGTCGTCCTCGATCAGCGCCGCGAGACCGGCCACCCCGAAGAGGAGGCGCCGCTCGGCGCGCTCCGCGTCGCTGCGCTCGTCGATGCCGCGCACGGCGAAGTGCACGTCGTGGCCCGCCTGCAGGCCCTCGACGCCGAGCCGGCCGCGGAGCGCACGCACGGGGCGCCGGCCGATGCCGAGACCCCTCCAGAGGGAGCCCGTCTCGAGGACCACCGCCGTCTCGGAGGCGACGACCCCGTGCTGCTCGCGGTGCGCGGTGAGCTGCCACCCGTAGCCGAGGTGGTGCAGGCGGGTCGAGTGCGGGCCGCGCCAGGCGTGCGAGGACTCCTCGCGGCGGAAGTAGACGGGACTCGGGCGGAAGGACCCCTGCCAGAGCGCGGCGGCGAGCTCGGTGCACCACTCCGGGGTCTCCGGATCGGACCAGGGGTCGAGGAGGTCGGTCCGGGCGGCGGCGCGCCGGTGCTCGCGCACCAGCTCCTCCGCGTCCTCCCGCAGTCCCATGCCGCCCCCTCGCCGTCGTGGCCTTCACCCTAGGGTGCCCGACAGGCGCCGGACAACCGGGGTGGCGGCCTAGGAGGGCAGCGTGACCGGCTCGGTGTCGGGCAGCGGGCTGGCGTCGCGCCCGCGGAGATCCGGGTGGTACCGGCGGCCGAGCAGGGGCACCAGGAAGCCGACCAGGGCGAAGGCCGCGGCGACGACGATGGCGGCGGTCGGCCCGGCCTGGTCGATCTGCACGCCGGCGATCGCGGAGCCCAGCGCCGCGCCGATCAGCTGACCGGTGCCGACCCAGCCGTAGGCCTCCGCCGTGTCCGAGAAGCGCACGCTCGAGGCGGTGATCGCGAACAGCGCCGCGAGAGCGGGGGCGATGCCGATGCCGGCGAGGAACAGCGTGACGCACAGCCACCAGAAGTCGGTCGAGACCGCCGCCAGGCCCATGCCGACCGTGACGATCAGCATCCGCCGCGCGGTCGCCCACCGGCTGATCGGGATGTGACCGAGGGCGAGGCCGCCGACCAGGGACCCCGCCGCGAACACGGCGAGCACGACGCCCGACTCGACTCCGCCCTCGCCGAACACCGCGACCACGCCCGCCTCGACCGCCGAGCAGGCGCCGATCAGGAGGAAGCCGACGACCGTGGCCAGCAGCACCGGGGGCTTCGTGAGCACCACGCCGAGGCGGCGCTTCGAGCGCGGGATGCGGACGCGGCCCACCTCGGGCGAGGCGATGAACCAGATCCCGCCGCCGATCAGGAACGCGGCGGCCGTCAGGATGCCCGCGACCGTCGACACCTGGATCGACACGAGCGTCGCCAGCACCGGGCCGAGCACCCAGATGATCTCCTGAGCGGAGGCGTCGAGCGAGAAGAGCGGGGTCAGCTGCGAGCTGGTGACCATCTTGGGGTAGATGGTCCGCACGGCCGGCTGCACCGGCGGCATGCTCAGGCCGGCGATGAACCCGATCACGACGAACTGCCACACCTCGAGCGGGAGCACGGCCATCGCGATGATCGCGCCCGCGCAGACCACGAGGGTGATCGTCAGCACGCGGCGCATCCCGAGCCGCCCCATCAGGCGGCTGGTCAGCGGCCCGGCGATGGCCTGCCCGATCGACATCGAGCCGAGCACCAGGCCGGCGGCGGCGTAGGAGTGGTGCACCCGCTCCACGTGCAGGAGGAACGCCAGCGAGAGCATCCCGAACGGGAAGCGCGCGGTCAGCTGCGCGAGGATGATGCGCCCCACCCCGGGGGTCTTCAGGAGATCGGTGTAGCTGCCCACCGGACGACACTAGCGCTCCGGAGGGGACTGCGGTTCGTCGAGGGAGACCGCTGCACGAGGGTCCCTCGACGGGTCGCGGTTCCCTCGGCGGAGGGGCGCGTCAGCCGGCCAGCACCTTGCGGATCCGCTGCAGCGACACGCTCTCGGCGGTGCCGAGCGACTGCGCGAAGAAGCTCACCCGCAGCTCCTCGATCATCCAGCGGGCGCGCGCGATCCGCTCCGGGGCGTGCGCGGGCAGCGGCACGACGCCGCCTGCCGACCGGTAGAGCTCCTGGGCCGCCTGCACCTCGTTCAGCCAGACGCGGTCGCGCCCGACGTTCTCGGCGATCTTGCCGAAGCGCTCGGTGATCCCGCCGAGGTAGCGCGGGAGGTGCCGCAGCCGCTCCACTCCGGTCGCCGAGACGAAGCCCGGGTAGACCAGGCCCGAGAGCTGCTCCCGCGCATCCGTGAGGGCGGGCAGGAGCGCCATGCTCGTCGAGGCCTTGAGCGCCTTCTCGACGCCCCGGGCGGTGGTGAGGATCGTCGTGACCGTCTTCACGGTCTCGAACATCGCGTCCATGACGCTCGCCGAGACCCGGTCGCGCACGGCGTCGAACTCGGCGCGGAGGAAGAGCATCCCGTCGGGCTTCATCCGCCAGAGGACCGCGTCGACGCAGGCGAGCAGGCAGTCGGTGAAGAGCGCGGTCGTGTTCTGGTACGGGCTCTGCGCGAGCACGAGCTTCTCGTTCGAGGTGAGGTGCTGCTGCACGTAGGCGACGGGGCTCGGCGTCGCGAGCAGGAGGAGGCGGCGGACGCCTCTCGGGTGCTCGCGCGCCTGGTCCTCGGCCGTGGCGAGCAGGCGGATCGAGACCGAGTCGCCGTCGTCGATCAGGGCGGGGTAGGCGCGGATGGTGTTCCCGCCCTGCCGGGTGTCGGTGACGCGGGGCAGCTCCGGCATGTCCCAGGTCTTCAGGCCCCGGCGCTCGAGCGCGTCGGGGACCCGGGCCTCGACCACGCGGGCGACCTCGTCGCGGACCCGGCCGCGCAGGCGCTCGGCCAGCGGGGCGAGCTCCTTGCCGGCGGCGACCGTGCGCCCCCGCTCGTCGGCGACGGCGAAGGTGACCCGCAGGTGCGAGGGGATGCGCTCGAGGTCGAAGTCCTCGGGCTGCACCACCACGCCGGCCTCGCGGCGGATCGCTCCGGCCAGGGTCGCCGCGAACGACTCCGTCGGCGGGTTCGGCACGTCGTGCGGCAGGGACGCGGTGAGCTTGCGCGCCCAGTCGTTCGCGGGCACCACGTTCCGGCGCAGGTGCTTGGGCAGCGCCTTGATCATCGCGGTGACCAGCTCGGCCCGGAGTCCCGGCACCAGCCAGTCGAAGCCGAGGGGCGTCACGCGGGGCAGGAGCGCGAGCGGCACGTGCACCGTCACTCCGTCCTCCTCCGTCCCCGGCTCGAACCGGTACGAGAGGCGGAAGCGCTGGTCGGCCTGGCGCCACTGCGTGGGGAACGCGGTCTCGTCGATCTGCTCCGCGTCCTCGGGGAGGAGCGTCTCCTGCGTCATCGTCAGCAGATCGGGCTCGTCGTGCTGGGTCGTCCGCCACCAGGAGTCGAACGAGCGCACCGAGGTGATGTCGCGGGGGAGCCGGCGGTCGTAGAAGTCGAACACGGCCTCGTCGTCGACGAGCAGGTCGCGGCGGCGCGTGCGCTCCTCCAGCCGCTCGAGCTCGGCCCGCAGGGCCCGGTTCTTGCGGTCGAAGGCGTGGCGCGACTCCCACTCGCCCTCGACGAGGGCGTGCCGGATGAACAGCTCGCGTGCGTACGAGGCGTCGATCCGCGAGAACTGGACGCGGCGGCGGGCGATGATCGGCACGCCGTAGAGCGTGACCTTCTCGTAGGCGACGGCCGCGCCCTGCGACTTCTCCCAGTGCGGCTCGCTGAACTGCCGCTTGACGAGGTCGCCCGCGATCGCCTCGGCCCAGGCCGGATCGATCGCGGCGTTCGAGCGGGCGAAGAGGCGGCTGGTCTCGACCAGCTCGGCGCTCATCACCGCGTCGGGGAGCTTCTTGGCCAGGGCGCTGCCGGGGAAGATCGAGAACTTCGCGTTGCGGGCGCCGATGTACTGCACGTTCTGGCGCTCGCGGCTCTTCGCCGCGCGCTGCGCCTGCTGCGAGGTGGTGTCCTTGATGCCCAGGTGCGAGAGCAGGCCGGCCAGGAGGCTCCGGTGGATCCCGTCGGGGTCGACCTTCGGCTCGCCCAGCTCGAGCTTGAGGGGGCGCGCGAGCTGGCGCAGCTGGCGGAACACGTCCTGCCACTCGCGCACGCGCAGGTAGTTGAGGTACTCGGCCTTGCACAGGCGCCGGAAGGCGCTCGAGGAGAGCTCCTCCTGCTTCTCCTCCACGTAGTTCCAGAGGTTCAGCAGGGTGAGGAAGTCGCTGGTGGGATCGACGAAGCGCGCGTGCTGCTGGTCGGCCTGCGCGCGGCGCTCGAGAGGGCGCTCGCGGACGTCCTGGATCGTGAGGCCCGCGACGATCGCCATCACCTCGCGGCTGACGCCGTGGCGGCGCGACTCGATCACCATCCGGCCGAAGCGCGGATCGATGGGGAGCCGCGCGAGGTCGCGCCCGATGCGCGTGAGCTGCGGCGCGGCCTCCGCCCCCTTGCGCGGGACGCCGCTCGAGTGCGCGTTCGGCGGCGTGCCGCGCACCGGAGCGGCGTCTCGCGGCGCGGCGGAGGCGGCGGAGGGGGAGCCGGGGACGCGGAGGGCGCCGAGCTCCGTGAGCAGGTCGAGGCCGTCCTTGATGCCGCGGGAGTCGGGCGGAGTGAGGAACGGGAACGAGGCGATGTCGCCCAGTCCGAGCGAGATCATCTGCAGGATGACCGCGGCCAGGCCCGTGCGGAGGATCTCGGGATCGGTGTACTCGGGGCGGCGGAGGTAGTCCTCCTCGGAGTAGAGGCGGATCGCGATGCCCGCGCTGGTGCGGCCCGAGCGGCCGGAGCGCTGGTTCGCGGAGGCCTGCGACACCGCCTCGATCGGCAGCCGCTGCACCTTCGAGCGCGCGCTGTAGCGCGAGATGCGGGCCGTGCCGCCGTCGATCACGTAGCGGATCCCGGGGACGGTGAGGCTCGTCTCCGCCACGTTGGTCGCGAGCACGACGCGGCGGCGGACGCCGGGGGTGCGCCCCTTCTCGAAGACGCGGTGCTGATCGGCCGCCGACAGGCGCCCGTAGAGGGGGAGCACCTCGGTGCCCGGCAGGTTCCGGCCCCGGATGGCGTCCTCGGCGTCGCGGATCTCGTTCTCGCCCGAGAGGAACACCAGGACGTCGCCCGGATCCTCGCGCGCCAGCTCGGCCAGGGCGTCGGCGATGCCGGTCATCAGGTCGCGGCTGCCGCTCGTCGCGTCGGGGACGTCGGTGTCGTCGTCCTCCTCCGGCTCCTCGGCGACCAGCGGACGGTAGCGGATCTCGACCGGGTAGGTGCGCCCGGAGACCTCGATGATCGGCGCGGGCTCGCCGGCGGCGTCGGCGAAGTGGGCCGCGAAGCTCTGCGGGTCGATCGTCGCCGAGGTGATGATCACCTTCAGGTCGGGGCGCTGCGGCAGCAGGCGGTGCAGGTAGCCCAGGAGGAAGTCGATGTTGAGGCTGCGCTCGTGCGCCTCGTCGATGATGATCGTGTCGTACCGGCTGAGCATCCGGTCGTGGTTCATCTCGTTGAGCAGGATGCCGTCGGTCATCAGCTTGATCCGCGTCGAGGCGGACGCCTTGTCGGTGAACCGGACCTGGTAGCCGACCAGCCCGCCGACCTCGTCGTCGAGCTCCTCCGCGATGCGCTCGGCGATGGTGCGCGCGGCGATGCGCCGGGGCTGCGTGTGCGCGATGCTCTCGCGGCCGAGCTCCAGGCAGATCTTCGGCAGCTGGGTCGTCTTGCCCGATCCGGTCGCGCCGGCGACGATGACCACCTGGTGGTCGCGGATCGCGGCGGCGATGTCCTCGCGCCGCGCCGACACGGGGAGTTCGGGCGGGTAGCGGATGCTGAGCACGTCTGACATGAGCCCTCCATCCTACGCCGCGTGCGACAATGCCCTGTCTCGTGAAACATCGCGGGCCACCCTGCCCGGTCGGGCGCTCCGGCGCCGGTCGACCGCGGCGCACGATCCCGTGGAGCACCCCGATGAATCCGCAGTCCCTGCTGGTCGTGCTGAACATCGTGCTGCTGCTCTTCGCGATCCGGGGCGTGCTGTCGAACCCGAGGCTCTCGAAGGTCGCGAAGGTCTCCTGGGTGGCGTTCATCGTGATCGCGCCGTTCATCGGCAGCCTCGCCTACCTGGCGGTGGGCCGTCGCGGCGGGAGCGGCGGAAGCGGCACGGTCGTGCGCGGCACGGAGCGGCCGTCGGGCTGGTTCTTCGAGCGCTGAGCGGTCGGGTGGCCCTACGGCGGGGGAGACCCGCGGACGTCGGCGCTCCGCGGACCTCCTGACCCTCCGACCCGCGGCAACCCCCTGACCGGCGGCTCCGCCCGCGTCTAGCGTGGGGCGCATGGCCGATCGTCTGCGCTCCAGTGTCAGCCCCTACCTCCGCTCGCACGCGGACAATCCGGTCGACTGGTTCCCCTGGGGCGAGGAGGCGTTCGCCGAGGCGGTGCGCCGCGACGTCCCGGTGATGGTGTCGATCGGCTACTCCACCTGCCACTGGTGCCACGTGATGGCGCGGGAGTCGTTCTCGGATCCGGTGCTCGCCGCGCGGCTGAACGCGGACTTCGTCGCGGTGAAGGTCGACCGCGAGGAGCACCCGGACGTCGACACGGCCTACCTGACGGCCGCGAGCGCGTTCACCCGACAGCTCGGCTGGCCGCTGACGGCCTTCGCCACCCCCGCCGGCGAGACCTTCTTCGCCGGCACCTACTTCCCGCCGCGCGCCGTCGGCGGCGTGCCCGCCTTCTCCGACGTCCTCGACGCGGTCTCGGAGGCGTGGCGGCTGCGGCGCGACGAGGTGCAGGCGACGGCGGGCGGCCTGGCCGCGGCCCTGCGCGAGGCGACCGCGGCGCTGCCCGCCGATGCCGCACTGCCCGGCGACGCCGAGCTCGACGGCGCCGTCCGCGCACTCGCGGACGAGGAGGACCAGGTGCACGGCGGCTTCGGCGGCGCCCCGAAGTTCCCGGTGGCCCCCGTGCTCGGGTTCCTGGCCTCGCGGCCCTCGGGAGCGGCGCTCGCCGAGCGCACGCTGCTCGCGCTGGCCGCGTCCCCTCTCCGCGACCGCGACGGGGGCTTCTTCCGCTACGCGACGCAGGCCGACTGGAGCGATCCGCACTACGAGCGGATGCTGTACGACAACGCGCAGCTGCTGGACGTCGCGGCCGTCCTGCTCGGGCACGACGGCGCCCGGGTGGAGGAGCTGACCGGAATCGCGGAGGGGGTCGCCGCGTTCCTCCTGACCACTCTCGAGCGGCCGGGCGGCGGCTTCGCATCGGCGCAGGACTCGGAGAGCATCGTCGACGGTCAGCGCTCGGAGGGCGGCTACTACCTCGCCGAGGACCGGTCCCGCCTCGCGCCTCCCGCTCTCGACGAGAAGGTCGTCACCGGCTGGAACGGCCTGGCGATCCGCGCGCTCGCCCGCGCCGGACGCGTGCTCGGACGGGAGGAGTGGCTCGACGCCGCCCGGCGCGCGGCGGACGCGGTGCTGCAGCGGCACCTCGTCGACGGCCGCGTCGCGGTGCGCGCCTCCCTCGACGGTGCCGTCTCCGCGGCCCGCCCGGCGCTGGAGGACCTCGGGATGCTGGCCGGCGGGCTCCTCGAGCTCGCCGTGGCGGAGGGCCGTCCGCGCTACGCGGTCGTCGCGCGCACCCTGATCGACGGCGCGCTCGACGCGGCCGACGGCCCGCTGCCGTTCGCGCTGCCCGGGGGAGGAGACCCGGCGCTGACCGCGCGGGGACTCCTGCTCGCGGCCGATCCCTCCGAGGGCGCCTACCCCTCCGGCCTGTCGGCGACGGCGGACGCGGCGCACGAGCTGTACCTGCTCACCGGATCGCACCGCTACCGGGAGGCGGCCGAGGCGGTCGTCGCCTCGATCGCTCCGGGCGCGGTCCGCCGGCCGATGGGCTTCGGCGCCGTGCTCGGGCTCGCTTCGCGGCTGGCTCGCCCGGTGCGGCAGATGGTCGTCGTGGGCCCAGGAGCGGCGGAGGCGGTGCAGGGCGCCCGGTCCGCCGGGATCGGCGTGCTGGTCGGCGTGTCCGACGAGGGCGCCCGGGACTGGGCGGACGCGGGCTTCGAGCTGTTCGAGGGGCGGATCTCGCGGGAGGGGCTGCCGACCGCCTACTCCTGCGAGGCCTTCGTCTGCGCCCTGCCGACGACCCGCCTCCCGGAGGAGCTGCTCACGCGGCCGTGACCACCAGCGGCGCCTCGGGGTCGGCGGCCCACTCGTTGAGCGAGCCGTCGTAGACGACCGCCGTGTGGACTCCGAGCACCGCCAGTGCGAGCGCATCGGCCGTCGCGGCGATCCCGCCGCCGCAGTAGAGGACGATCCGCTCGGCCTGGAGAGCGTCTCCGAACAGCGACCGCAGCCGCTCCGGCGGCAGGAGCGTGTTGTCGGCCCGGTCGACGAGCCGCCCGGCGGGGACGCTCCGCGAGCCCGGCAGGTGTCCGAGGCGGGGTCGGCGCCCCTCCTCCCCGGTGAACTCCTTCGGCGGGACCGCGCAGACCAGCGCCCCGGGAGCCTCGCCGCGCACGACGCTCTCGACGCCGGCCTTGTCGATCCAGAGCGGCCGCTCCTCGCGCACGCTGATGCCGCCGCTCACGGCGGGCTCGACATGCCCCGTCTCGATCGGGCGCTCCTCCCGCCGCCAGGCCGGGAGCCCGCCGTCGAGCACCGCGACGGCGTCGTGCCCGGCCGAGCGCAGCAGCCACCACACGCGCGAGGCCCACTGGCCGACCGCGGAGTCGTACACGACGACCACCGAGTCGTCGTCGATGCCGAGCGCGGCGGTCGCGGCGGCGAAGCGCTCCGGGTCGAGCCGCGTGAAGGGCAGGGGAGCCGCCGGATCCGACAGCTGCTCGAGCAGGTCGCCGAACACGGCGCCGGGGACATGCCCCTCGAGGAGGTACTGCTCGTCGCCGCTGAGGTAGCCGGGCCGCCCGTCGAAGCCGGGCACGAGCAGCACGCTGGCGTCGACGACGACGAGGTGCTCGCGGCCGAGCTGGTCGGCGAGCCACTGGGTCGAGACGATCGGCCGGGCCAGGTACGGGGCGGAGGAGGTGCTCACCCGCCCCACGGTAGGCGCGACCGCCGACAGGCGCGCCCCCGTGCGTCACGCACGGTCACGGACGCCGCCGGGCGCTCAGCACTCGATGACGTTGACCGCGAGGCCGCCCTCGCTCGTCTCCTTGTACTTCGACGACATGTCGATGCCGGTCTGGCGCATCGTCTCGATCACCGCGTCGAGCGAGACGCGGTGGTCGCCGTCGCCGTGCAGCGCGAGGCGGGCCGCGCTCACCGCGGTGGAGGAGGCGATCGCGTTCCGCTCGATGCAGGGGATCTGCACGAGGCCGCCGACCGGGTCGCAGGTCAGACCGAGGTGGTGCTCCATCGCGATCTCGGCCGCGTTCTCGACCTGGCGCGGAGTGCCGCCGAGCACCGCGCAGAGCGCTCCGGCGGCCATCGCGCAGGCCGAGCCGACCTCGCCCTGGCAGCCCGCCTCCGCACCGGAGATCGAGGCGTTCGTCTTGCAGAGCGAGCCGATCGCGGTGGCGGTGAGGAGGAAGCGTCGCAGCCCCGCGCGGTCGGCGCCCGGGACGAAGCGGAGGTAGTAGTGCCCGACGGCGGGGATGATGCCCGCCGCTCCGTTCGTCGGAGCCGTCACGACGCGCCCGCCTGCGGCGTTCTCCTCGTTCACCGCGAGGGCGAAGGCGTGGAGCCACTCCACCGAGGTCGCGCGGGCGCGGTCGAGCGGGTCCTCCTCGAAGGCCTCGAGCCGCTCGCGGAGCACCGAGGCCCGGCGGCGGACGCCCAGGCCGCCCGGCAGCACGCCGTCGGTCGCCAGGCCGTGCTCGACGCAGGAGGCCATGGCGTCCCAGATCGCGTCGAGGCGGGCGTCGATGTCGACCCCGGGGTGCAGAGCGCGCTCGTTCGCGGCGGCGATCTCGGCGATGCCGGAGCGGGTCCGATCGCAGGTCGCCAGCAGGTCGAGCCCGGAGACGAAGGGGTAGGGGTGCGGGGCCAGCGCAGCCAGCTCGGCACGCTCGCCCGCGCGCCGGATGAAGCCGCCGCCGATCGAGTAGTAGGTCTCCTCCCACACCGGCAGCGCGTCGTCGCCGACCCAGACGCTGAAGGTGAGGGCGTTCGGGTGCTCCGGCAGCCTCGTGCGCGGCTCGAAGACGACGTCGTCGCGCGTCATCGCGAGGCGCTGCTCGCCGGCCAGCAGGATCGTCCCCTCCGCGTCGAGGCGCTGCCATGCCCCGCGCACCAGCGCCGGGTCGCACGTCTCGGGGTCCAGGCCGGCGAGACCGGCGACCACCGCGTCGGGGGTGCCGTGGCCGATCCCGGTGGAGCCGAGCGAGCCGTAGAGGGTGCATCCCACCCGGCTCACGCGGCCGAGGAGCCCGGCGTCGCGGATCCGCTCGGCGAGGGCGAGGGCGGCGCGCATCGGTCCGACGGTGTGCGAGCTGGACGGGCCGATCCCCACGCTGAACAGGTCGAGGACGGAGACGTAGGCGCTCATCCACCGAGACTACGCCGGGGCCGGCGGAGTGCGCCGCCCGAGCCGCGCCCGCGACGAAGAGCCACGGAGATCCGGAGTCGACGAGGATCTGCGGTGGATCAGCGCAGCGTCTTGCGCGCCGAGATCTGGCCGGTGTCGAAGCCGAGCAGGTGCAGGCCGCCGTGGAAGCGGGCGTGCTCGACCTTGATGCAGCGGTCCATCACGACGGTCAGGCCCTTCGACTCGCCGTACTCGGCCGCCTCCTGGTTCCAGATCCCCAGCTGCACCCAGACCGTGGGCGCGCCGACGGCGAGGACGTCGTCGATCACGGCGGGGATGTCGCTCGCCTTGCGGAACACGTCGACGATGTCGGGCACGACCGGGAGCTCGGCGAGGCTGCGGTAGACCGGCTGCCCCAGGATCTCGGTGGCGTTCGGGTTCACGAAGTAGAGCTCGTAGTCGCTCGACTGCTGCAGGTAGGTGGCGACGAAGTAGGAGGAGCGGGCCGGGTTCGGCGAGGCGCCGACGATCGCCACGGTCTTCGCGCGGCGGAGGATGTCGAGTCGCCTGCGGGCGTCGGGGCCCACCCAGGTGCGCTGCGAGCGGAGCATCCTCGCCAGCGGCGAGTTCGCCGGGACCGAGCAGCTCAGCCCGTTGGACAGCTGGACGACCGTGTCGGCGGTGTCGGTGGTGCTCATGCTCAGACCTCCACGGCCGGGGTGTGCAGGGTGGTGGTCGTGTCCTCGGGGAGCTCGGTCGGAGCGTCGGGGGTGCCGTGCTCCTCGACCGCGCGGGCGAGCGCCTGGTCGAGATCGTAGATGATGTCGTCCGCGTCCTCGATGCCGACGGAGAGGCGGACGAGTCCGGGGAGGACGCCCGCGTGGAGGAGCTGGTCCTCGGTGAGCTGGGCGTGGGTGGTCGAGGCGGGGTGGATCACCAGCGTCTTGGCGTCGCCGATGTTGGCGAGGTGGCTGGCGAGGTCGACCGATTCGATGAAGGTCTGGCCGACGGCGCGGCCGCCCTTGACCACGAAGCTGAAGACCGAGCCCGGTCCCTTCGGCAGGTACTTCTGCGCGCGGTCGTGGTGCGGGTGCGCGGGCAGCCCGGCCCAGTAGACCGCCTCGATGCGGGGGTCGGCGTCGAGCCACTCGGCGACGCGGCGTGCGTTGTCGACGTGCGCCTGGATCCGGTACGGCAGCGTCTCGACGCCCTGGGCGAGCAGGAACGCGGAGTGCGGAGCGAGGACCGGCCCGATGTCGCGCAGCTGCTCCGCGCGCAGGCGCGTGAGGAAGCCGTACTCCCCGAAGTTGCCGTCCCACGACAGGTCTCCGTAGGAGGCGACCGGGTCGTGCAGCAGCGGGAACTTCTCGGGGGAGTAGTGGAAGCGCCCCGACTCGACGACGACGCCGCCGAGCGTGGTGCCGTGTCCGCCGAGGAACTTGGTGGCCGAGTGGATGACGATGTCGGCGCCCCACTCGATCGGGCGGACGAGGTAGGGCGTGGCGACCGTGGAGTCGATGATCAGCGGGATGCCGGCGGCGTGCGCGACCGCGGCGAGGCCCTCGATGTCGGCGATCTCGCCGGAGGGGTTCGCGATCGTCTCGGCGTAGAGCACCTTGGTCTTCTCGGTGATCGCCGCCGCGTAGTCGGCCGGGTCGCTCGAGCGGACGAAGGTGGTGTCCACTCCGAAACGGCGGAGCGTGACGTCGAGCTGGGTGATCGATCCGCCGTAGAGGTTGGCGGAGGACACCACGTGGTCGCCCGCGCCGACGAGCGCCGCGAAGGTGATGAACTGCGCCGAGAGCCCGGAGGCCGTGGCGACGGCGCCGAGGCCGCCCTCGAGGCTCGCGACGCGCTCCTCGAAGGAGGCGACCGTGGGGTTCGACAGGCGCGAGTAGACGTTGCCGTACTTCTGCAGCGCGAAGCGGGCCGCGGCGTCGGAGGTGTCGTCGAAGACGAAGGCGCTGGTCTGGTAGATCGGCAGAGCGCGGGCGCCCGTCACCGCGTCGGGGATGTTGCCCGCGTGGATCGCACGCGTCTTGAAGCCGTACTCACGATCTGCCATGCGATCGACGCTAGCGGGAGCCGCCGACACCGCCGCGCCGGAGCGACGCATCGCGTAACAGAGCGGCCCCGCAGTGCAGAGCGACCGTGCGCGACAGAGCGGTCGAGCGGATCGGAGCGCCGATCAGAGCGCCAGCTGCACCGCGGCCAGTCCCATCGCCGCGATCGCCGCCCACGACACCAGGGCGACGAGGAGAGCACGCCACCCCGTCGTCACGAGCGCGCGCACCCGGACGGCGCTGCCGAGCGCGAAGAGGGCCGCGGCGAGGAGCCAGGTCTGCGCGGTGTCGGCGGCGGCGAGCAGTCCCTCCGGCAGGGGGAGGAGCGTGCGCAGCAGCACCGCGGCGAGGAACCCGACCACGAACAGCGGCACGATCGCCGGGCGCGTCCCGCCGGTCCCGCCTCGGCGCCTCGTGACCGCCGCCGCCACCGCGACCATCGGCGCCAGCATGACCACTCGGGTGAGCTTCACCACGACCGCCACGGCCAGCGCCGACGCTCCGGCCACCTGGGCCGTCGCCACGACCTGGCCCACGTCGTGGACCGAGGCGCCGACCCAGTGCCCGAACTGCACGTCGGAGAGCCCGAGCGGCTGCTGCAGGGCGGGGAGCACTGCGATCGCGAGCGTGCCGCAGAGCGTCACCAGCGCGACCGGCGTCGCCTGCTCCTGCTCCTTCGCCCGGGTCGCTCCGGCCATCGCGCCGATCGCCGAGGCCCCGCAGATCGAGAAGCCCGCCGCGAGCAGCAGCGGCTCCTGCCCGGGCAGCCGGAGCGCCCGGCCCAGCGCCCAGGTCAGGCCGAAGGTGGCCAGGACGATCCCGACCACGACCAGGATCGCGCCCCAGCCCAGCGCAGCGATGTCGATCAGAGAGAGCTTCAGCCCGAGCAGGACGATGCCGGCGCGCATCAGCGAGCGGGACGAGAACTTCAGGCCCGGCGCCAGCGCCCCGCTCAGCAGGGGGCGCGCCGCGGGCAGCTGCGCCACGAGGATCCCGAGCGCGACCGCCGCGGTCAGCATCGGCACTGCCGGCACCGTCGCGTGCAGCAGGGCCGCGATCACCGCCGCGACGGCGCAGGCCGCGACTCCCGGGCCCAGCCGCCGGATCATACCCACGAGGGCAGCCACATGTGGGCCTGCCAGAAGGTGAAGGACGTCTGCGCGCCGATCCAGAGCGGCAGGAAGTAGGCCGTCAGCGCGGCCGCCGCCACCGCGAAGACGAGCACCACGAGGACGCCCCGGGTGCGCCGCCTCCGCTCGTCGCCCGGACTCCCGATCACGATCCCGGCCGTCAGCGTCAGCGCCAGCATCATGTAGGGCTCGAAGACGACGCAGTAGAACTGGAACACCGTGCGGTCGAGGTAGAGCAGCCACGGCAGGTAGCCCGCGACGATCCCCATCAGCACGAAGCCGGCGCGCCACTCCCGGTACCGCGCGAGCCGGTAGAGGAGGTACACCAGCGCCAGGACTCCGGCGTACCAGATGAGCGGATTGGCGACCGAAGTGATCGCCTCGTCGCAGCGTGCGGCGGTACAGCCGTCGACGCCCGTCGCCTGGTCGACGAAGTACATGCTGGTCGGTCGGAGCATGAGCAGCCAGGTGAGCGGGTTCGCCTCGTAGGGGTGCGAGGCCCGCAGGTTGATCGAGTAGTCGTACATCTGCACGTGGTAGTGCCAGAGGCTCTGCGCCCAGTCCGGCACCCACGCCAGAGCCCCGGTCCAGGCGTTGCCGGGGGCCTCCGACGCCCACTGCCGGGCCCATCCGCCGGAGGTGCGCAGCCAGCCCGTCCAGGTGACGAGGTAGGCGATCAGGGCGATCGGCACGACCAGGAGGAAGGTGACCGGACCCTGCTTGAGGATCGCGCCGCTGCCCCAGAACGGCACGCCCGCGCGGCGCCGCATCAGCGCGTCGACGACCACCGCGTACACGCCGTACGCCGCGAGGAAGTAGACGCCCGTCCACTTCACGCCCGCGGCCAGGCCGAAGAGCACGCCGGCCGCGAGCAGCCAGGGCCGCCACCACAGGACCGGCCCCCAGCTCGGCAGCGCTCCCGCCGCCACCTTCCGCGCCAGCTGCAGCTCGGCCCAGCGCCGGTCCAGCAGCACCCCCGCGACCCCGCAGAGCGCGACGAACATCAGGATCCCGTCCAGGAGCGACACCCGCGACATCACGATCGCGTGGCCGTCGAGCGCGAGCATCAGCCCCGCGAAGGAGGAGAGGAGGGTGGAGCGGAACAGGAGGCGGCCGATCACGATCACCAGCGCGACGGCGAGGATCCCCACGACGGCGGTCGCGACGCGCCAGCCGACGCTGTCGTCCGCGCCGAACACGCCCATCCCGAGCCCGATGATCCACTTGCCCAGCGGCGGATGCACCACGAAGGACGGCGCCCCCGTGAAGGTGTCCACGTCGCCGGCCGCGAAGCCGGGGTCCGGGTTCTCGGGCCAGGCGCCCTCGAACCCGAGGTTCCAGAGGGTCCAGGCGTCCTTCACGTAGAAGGTCTCGTCGAACACGAGCGAGCGCGGGTGGCCGAGGTTCCACAGCCGCAGCACCGCGGCCAGGGCGACCACCAGCAGCGGCAGTCCGAGCTCGTACAGCCGGCGGCGCGCGGGGGAGGCGGCGAGCCGGGCGTGCAGGTCGTCGAACCAGGAGGCGCGCGGCACGTCCGGGAGCGGGGTGCGCTCCCGCGGTGCGGACGCCTCGGCGGGCTCCACCGGGACCGAGCGCGCCGATCCTGCCGCGTCCAGGAGCAGGTCGTCGAAGTCGCGCTGCGGTCGGTCCGTCACCCGGCCATGCTAACGGGGCGCCTCCTCCCGGGACGGCGGCGATCCGCGGCGGGAGGCCCCGGACCCGGCCTGGGAGACTGGCGGCATGATCATCCTCGCCGGCACTCCCATCGGAAACCTCGGCGACGCCTCCCGCCGGCTCGTGGAGGCGCTGGGCTCCGCCCGCCACGTCGCCGCCGAGGACACGCGCGTGACCATCCAGCTGATGCGCGCCCTGGGTGTCGAGAACCGGCCCGCCCTCTACGCCCTGCACGACCACAACGAGCGCGAGCGCGCCGCCGAGCTGGTGGAGCTGGCCCGCGAGGAGGACCTGCTCGTGCTGAGCGACGCGGGCATGCCCACGGTCTCGGACCCGGGCTACCACCTGGTCGAGGCGGCGGTGGCGGCGGGAGTCGCGGTCACCGCGCTGCCCGGTCCCTCGGCGGTGCTCATGGCGCTCGCCGTGTCCGGGCTCCCGACGGATCGCTTCAGCTTCGAGGGGTTCCTGCCCCGCCGGCACGGCGAGCGGGTCTCGACCTTCCGGGCGCTCGTCGACGAGCGCCGCACCATGGTCTTCTTCGAGTCCCCGCACCGGATCGGCGACGCGCTCGCCGACCTGGTCGAGGCGATGGGCCCGGAGCGGCGCGTCGTCGTCTGCCGCGAGCTCACCAAGATGTTCGAGGAGGTCCGGCGCGGCACGGCGGCCGAGCTGGCCGAGTGGGCGGCCGACGGCCTGCGCGGCGAGATCTGCCTGGTCGTCGAGGGAGCCCCCGCGAGGGAGGCGTCGCTCGAGGACGCGCTGGCCGACGTGCTGGCCCGCGTCGAGGCCGGATCGCGGCTCAAGGAGGCGTCGGCCGAGGTCGCCGAGATCACGGGGCTCTCGCGCCGCGCTCTCTACGAGGCGGCGCTCGCCTCCCGCCGCGGCTGAGAGCTCCCTCCCAGACGGCGCCCGCGGCCGGTCGTCCACGGCCTCCGTCACACGCCGGGAGCGGTGCCGCGCGGTGAATAGGATGGTCGCCATGTCCGACGGCGCCTCCTTCTACCTCACGACCCCGATCTTCTACGTGAACGACGTCCCGCACATCGGGCACGCGTACACCGAGGTCGCCGCCGACGTGCTCACCCGCTGGCACCGCCAGGCGGGCGACGACACCTGGCTGCTGACCGGCACCGACGAGCACGGCCAGAAGATCCTCCGCACCGCCACCGCCAACGGCACGACCCCCCAGGAGTGGGCCGACCGCCTCGTGAGGACCGCCTGGCAGCCGCTGCTCGAGACCATCGACATCGCCAACGACGACTTCATCCGCACCACGGACGCGCGGCACGAGGTCAACGTCCAGAAGTTCCTGCAGAAGCTGTACGACGAGGACGCGATCTACACCGGCGAGTACGAGGGCTACTACTGCGTGGGCTGCGAGGAGTACAAGCAGCTGTCCGACCTCGAGGAGGGCACCGGCGACTACGCCGGCCAGTACGTCTGCAAGATCCACTCGAAGCCGGTCGAGCTGCTGAAGGAGAAGAACTACTTCTTCAAGATGAGCGAGTACACCGAGCGGCTGCTCGCGCTCTACGAGGAGCGTCCCGACTTCGTCCAGCCCGAGTCGGCGCGCAACGAGGTCGTCAGCTTCGTCCGCCAGGGCCTGGCCGACCTGTCGATCTCGCGCTCCAGCTTCGACTGGGGAGTGAAGGTCCCGTGGGACGACTCGCACGTGGTGTACGTCTGGTTCGACGCGCTGCTCAACTACATCACCGCGGTCGGCTACGGCCAGGACGAGGCGGAGTTCGAGCGCCGCTGGCCCGCGACCCACATCGTCGGCAAGGACATCCTGCGCTTCCACGCGGTGATCTGGCCCGCCATGCTCATGGCCGCGGGCCTCGAGGTCCCCCGGCAGGTGTTCGGCCACGGCTGGCTGCTGGTCGGCGGCGAGAAGATGTCGAAGTCGAAGCTCACCGGCATCGCGCCCGAGCAGATCACCGACACCTTCGGCTCCGACGCCTTCCGCTACTACTTCCTCCGGGCCATCACCTTCGGCCAGGACGGCTCGTTCTCATGGGAGGACCTGTCGGCGCGCTACCAGTCCGAGCTCGCGAACGGCTTCGGCAACCTCGCCTCGCGGGTCGTCGCGATGCTGCACCGCTACTACGACGGCGTCGTGCCTGCGCCGGGCGAGCCGACCGAGGCGGAGGAGCGCGTGCAGCGCATCGTCGCCGAGGCCGCCGCGTCGGCCGACCGGTCGATCGACGCGCTCGCGATCCACGACGCGATCACCGCCGTGTGGAGCATCGTCGAGGAGCTCAACGGCTACATCACCGAGCAGGAGCCGTGGGCACTCGCCAAGCGCGAGGAGCGCGAGCGCCTCGGCACGGTGCTCTACACCGCGACGGAGGGGCTCCGCGCCCTGGCCGTGCTGCTCTCGCCGGTCGTGCCGCGCGCGACGGCGTCCCTCTGGGAGGCGCTCGGCGTGACGGAGTCGCTCGGCGCCCTCACCGCGCAGCCGATCCGCGAGGCGGGCCGGTGGGGGGTCCTCCCCGTCGGCACGACCGTCGGGACGCTCGCCGCGCTCTTCCCGCGCATCGAGGCTCCCGCGTCCTGACGGCCGCGCCTCGACCCATGGACCGAGCAGTCGCGCGGCCTGGAGTCGCCGACGGAGGATCCGCAGGGGAGTGCACGATGACCGCGATCCGAACGCGAGGGGCCGGGTGCGAGCGGTCCTCCGCTCCGGGGACGGCGGGGCGCTGATGACGCGCGAGGTCCTCGACGCTCTCGAGCAGGCGGCCGAGCTCACCCGGCGCCACGTCGGGCACCCCGAGCGCGCCGCCGCGCTCGCCCTGCGCCTGCACCGGGTGACCGCTCCGACCGAGCTCGTCTACACCCGGTTCCCGCCGACCCTCAGCCTGGTGCTGGCCGGCCGGAAGCGCTCGGTGGTCGGCGACTCCGACGAGCGGTGGGGCGCCGGCCGCTTCCTGATCACCCCCGTCGATCTGCCGGTGGTGGCGGCCGTCGTGGAGACCGGCGACCGCGGCGACTTCCTGTCGGCCAACTGGCGTCTCGACCCGCTCGTGGTGGCCGAGATCGCGGCGCTCGCCCCCCGGACGGCCCCGCGGGCTCCCGCCCCGCGGATCGGCACGGTCACGGAGGAGATGGCCGACTCGCTGCGCCGACTCTTCCGTCTGCTCGACGCCCCCGCCGACATCCCGGTGCTCGCCCCCGCGATCACGCGCGAGCTCGTGCTGCGGCTGCTGCAGACGGACCAGGCGCCCCGGCTGCTGGCCGCGTCCAGCACCGTCCGCTCGGAGGCCGTCTCCCGCGCGGTCGAGGCGATGAGCGCGTCGCTGTCGCGCGGATGGACCCTCGGCGCGCTCGCCGCGGAGGCGGGCACCAGCGTGCCCACGCTCACCCGCCGCTTCCGCGAGCTGACCGGGATGTCGCCGCTGGGCTACCTGCGGCGGCTCCGCCTCGGGGAGGCCAGGAGGCTGCTCCTGGTCCGGGGCGACACCGCCGCGCAGGCCGCGGCCGCGGTCGGCTACGCGAGCGCGTCGCACTTCGGGCGCGACTACCGCCGCGCCTACGAGACGACCCCCGCGGCCGACGCCGCGCTCCACCCCGGGCCGCTCGTCCAGATCCACTGAGCGGCGGGCGCTGTCGCGGGGACTCCGAGCGGCGCGTGCCGCGGCGTCAGACGCGGGCGCCGACGATGCCTCCGTCGACGTCGAGCGTCGTGCCGTGGACGTACGAGGCCTCGTCCGAGACGAGCCAGCGCACGGCCAGGGCGATCTCGTCCGGACGTCCGGGCCGGCCGGCGGGGGCGGACGCGGTCATCTGCTCCAGGATCGCCGCGGCGTGCTCGTTGCCGGGCGTGAGAGTCGCGCCGGGCGCGACGGCGACCACGCGCACGCCGCTCGGGCCGTACTCGGCCGCCCACGCCCGCGTGAGGTGCTCCAGCGCCGCCTTGGTCGCGGGGTAGAGCGCGGTCCCGGGCGTTCCCACCCGTCCCATCCACGAGGTGATGTTGACGACTACTCCGCTCCCGCGCTCGGCCATGGCCGGGGCGATCGCCGCGACGAGCTGGTGCGGCACGCGGATGTTCGTGGTGAGGAGGGACTCGACGTCGGCGTCGCTGAGGTCGGCGGTCGGCCCCACCGGGAACACTCCGGCGTTGTTGACGAGGACGTCGATCCGCCCGTCGAGGAGGGTCAGCGCCCGGGCGGCGACGGCGCGGGTCTCCTCCGGCGTGCCCGCGAGGTCGGCGACGAGCGCGGAGGCGGTGCCCCCGTCGGCGCGGATGCCGCGGACGACGGACCCGACCCGCTCGGGGTCGCGTCCGTGCACGAGGACGTGAGCGCCGGCCCCGGCGAGGCGGCGGGCGATGGCCGCGCCGATCCCGCTCGAGGATCCGGTGACGAGGGCGTGGCGTCCGGCGAGGGAGCCGGATGCGGAAGGGGCGAGGAGCTCGGTGTCTGTCATGGCTCCAGCCTCCCGGCGGCGCGGGAGGCGGGCTGTCCCGATCCGATCGGGTGCTGACCCGATCCGCTCAGGGCGCCTCGGCGGCCGCTCTCGGCCCTCGTCCGCCCAGGACTCCGACCCCCGCGAGCCCTCCCGGTAGCCTGGAGCGCATGACCGACAGCCAGCACGTCCGCTCCCGCGAGGCCTCGTCCGGCCGCGACCTGACGTACCCGCCGCTGCCCGAGGCGCTCGTCGTCCCCGTCTACGACAACCACACGCACCTCGAGATCGCCGACGGCCTCGAGCCGCTCGACCACCGCGAGCAGCTCGACCGGGCCTCCACCGTCGGGGTCCGCGGCGTCGTCCAGGTCGGCACGGACGTCGAGACGAGCCGCTGGTCGGCCGAGCAGGCGGCGAGCGAGCCGCGCATGCTGGCCGCCGTCGCGATCCACCCCAACGAGGCGCCCGAGCTGGAGCAGCGCGGCGAGCTCGACGCCGCCCTCGCCGTGATCGCCGAGCTGGCGGAGCAGCCGCGGGTGCGCGCCATCGGCGAGACCGGGCTCGACTTCTTCCGCACCGGCGAGAGCGGCCGCGCCGCGCAGTTCCGCTCCTTCGAGGAGCACATCCGCATCGCGAAGGAGCACGACCTCGCGCTGCAGATCCACGACCGCGACGCGCACCGCGAGGTCATCGAGACCCTGCGCCGCGTCGGCGCCCCCGAGCGCACCGTCTTCCACTGCTTCTCCGGGGACGCGGAGATGGCGCGGATGTGCACGGACGAGGGCTGGTACCTCTCCTTCGCCGGCACCGTGACGTTCAAGAACGCCGAGCCGCTGCGGGAGGCGCTCGTCGCGACTCCTCGGCACCTCATCCTGGTCGAGACCGACGCGCCGTACCTCACTCCGTCGCCCTTCCGCGGCCGCCCGAACGCGCCCTACCTCCTCCCGCACACCCTGCGCTCGATGGCCGCGACCCTCGAGACCGACGTCGGCCACCTGGCCGCGACGATCGCCTCGAACACGGAGGCCGTGTACGGCGAGTGGGGCGGCGAGGTCGGCTCCGAGCCGACGGAGCCGGTCGGACCCCTCGCATGAGCGGCCGCCACGCCGCCGAGCCGACGGGCGCCGCGATCCCGCGCCTGCTGGGCCCGGCCGAGATCCGCGACCTCGCGGGCCTCCTCGACGTCACGCCGACCAAGAAGCTCGGCCAGAACTTCGTGCACGACGCCAACACGGTCCGCCGCATCGTCAAGCTCGCTCGGGTGCGCCCGGGGGAGACCGTCGTCGAGATCGGCCCCGGCCTCGGATCGCTGACCCTCGGCCTGCTCGAGGCGGGCGCGCAGGTCGTGGCCGTCGAGATCGACGGGCGCCTCGCCGAGCAGCTGCCGCGCACCGTCGAGCTGATGGCGCCGGGCGCCGATCTCGCGGTCGTGCACGCCGACGCGATGAAGGTGCTCGACCTGCCGGGGGATCCGGTCCGGCTCGTCGCCAACCTCCCGTACAACATCTCGGTGCCGGTGCTCCTGCACTTCCTCGAGCACTTCGCCAGCATCCGGTCCGGAGTGGTGATGGTGCAGTCCGAGGTCGGGCACCGGCTCGCCGCCGGTCCCGGCTCCAAGGTCTACGGCGGCCCGAGCGTCAAGGCGGCGTGGTTCGGCTCCTGGACGACGGGCGGCGCGGTCTCGCGTCAGATCTTCTGGCCGGTGCCGAACGTCGACAGCGTGCTCGTCGCGTTCGACCGCGGCGAGGAGCCGGGCGACGAGACCCTGCGCCGCGCCGTCTTCGCGGTCGTCGACGCGGCGTTCGCGCAGCGGAGGAAGATGCTCCGCCAGTCGCTCGCGACCCTCTTCGGCGACAGCGCCGCGGCGATCGTCGCGCTCGAGCGGGCCGGCGTCCCGCAGACCGCGCGCGGCGAGGAGCTGGA
The DNA here is from genome assembly GCF_002931115.1 of Rathayibacter sp. AY1E6. Taxonomy (NCBI): domain Bacteria; kingdom Bacillati; phylum Actinomycetota; class Actinomycetes; order Micrococcales; family Microbacteriaceae; genus Rathayibacter; species Rathayibacter sp. AY1E6. Next base: position 42,689 of record NZ_PSVK01000016.1, read on the forward strand.
CGTCGCCGCCTTCGTCCGCCTGGGCCGCGAGCTCGATCCGGCGCGGGTCCCCGTGCGCGGCGCGGCGGTGCCCGACGGGTCGCCGGCGGAGACCGACGGGGACGACGCGGACGGCGACGGGGAGCCCGCCCCGGGTGCGGACGAGGGCGCCTCCGCCACCCTGTAGCGTGGATGCATGGCCCACCGCGCGACGTCGAACCGGGTCCACGCGCGGGCGCCCGGCAAGATCAACGTGTTCCTCAAGGTCGGCGCCGTGCGCGACGACGGGTACCACGAGCTGGCCACCGCGTTCCAGTCGCTCTCCCTCTACGAGGACGTGTTCGCGGAGGAGGCGGCCGACTTCTCGGTCTCCTTCTCGGGCTCGATCGACACCTCCCGCCTGGCCGTCGACGGCTCCAACCTCGCGATCAAGGCGGCTCGGGCGCTCGCCCGGGCGACCGGCTACCGCGGCGGCGTGCATCTCGAGATCGAGAAGAACGTCCCCATCGCCGGCGGCATGGGCGGCGGCTCGGCCGACGCGGCGGCGACCCTGCTCGCCTGCGACGCGCTCTGGGGCACGGCCTGCACGAGGGAGCAGCTGCTGGGCATCGCCGCGAGCCTCGGCGCCGACGTCCCCTTCTCCTTCACCGGCGGCACCGCGATCGGAGTCGGCCGAGGCGACGAGCTGAGCCCGGCGCTCGCCAAGGGCCGCTTCGAGTGGGTGCTGGTCCTCTCGGAGGAGGGCCTGTCGACCCCCGAGGTCTACAGCGAGCTCGACCGGCACCGCGAGCGCCACCTGCACGACTTCCGCCCGATCTCGGCGACCCCCGCCATCGATCCCAACGTGCTGCAGGCCCTCCGCGCCGGCGACGCCGCCATGCTCGCCGACGCGATGCACAACGACCTGCAGGCGCCGGCGCTGCACCTGCAGCCCGGGCTCGCCCGCATCCTCGAGCTCGGCGAGGGCCGCGGAGCGCTCGGCGGCCTCGTCTCGGGGTCCGGCCCGACCGTCGCGTTCCTCGCTCCGGACGCCGATGCGGCGGCCGACCTGCAGCGCGAGCTGAGCTCCGCGCGGCTGAGCGCCGTGCGGGTGTCCGGCCCGGTCCACGGGGCTCGCCTGCTCTCGACCTAGTCGCGGAGGCGGTGCCTCCGGAGCGGGGCTCGCGAGCCTCGCGCCCGGCGCCCTCCACAGACGGTCCGCAGAGAAGTTCCGACCTCGTGGCTTAGAGTGCCGCTCATGTCCCGCCGAGCCACCCTCTTCGCGATCCTCTCCGGGATCGTGGCCGCCGTCGTCGCCCTCGCGGCCGCCGAGGTCGTCGCGGTCTTCACCGGAGCGGGCGGCAGTCCGCTGGTCGCGGTCGGCGGCTTCGTCATCGACATCGTGCCCCCGGGCGTGAAGGACACGGTCATCGCGCTCTTCGGCACCGGCGACAAGCTCGTGCTGCTGGTCTCGATCGGCCTCGCGATCGCGCTGCTGGCCGTCGGCGCGGGAGTCCTCGAGTACCGCCGCCCGCCGTTCGGCGTGCTGCTGCTGGCCGTCGTCGCGGGCGCCGGTGCGCTCGCCGCCGTCAGCCGCGAGGGCGCGTCCGGGATCGACGCGGCGCCGAGCGTCGTGGGCATGGTGGCCGGTGCCGCGGTGCTCCGCTCGGCCTCCGTCCGCCTCCGCGGCTGGCAGGAGGAGCGCGAGAGCGACTCCCCGGACCGCCGGTCGTTCCTCCGCCTGGTCGGGATCGCCGGAGTCGCCGCGGTCGCCGCCGGCATCGGCGCCCGCTTCCTCACGTCCGCCTCCGCCGCCGTCACCGCCGTGCGCGAGGCCGTGTCCCTGCCGGCTCCCGCCTCGGCCGCCGCGCCCGTCCCGGCCGGCGCCGTGCTCGACGACATCGACGGCATCAGCTCCTACGTCACTCCCAACTCCTCGTTCTACCGGATCGACACCGCGCTCTCGGTGCCGTCGGTCGAGCCCGCCGACTGGTCGCTGAAGATCACCGGCATGGTGGAGGAGGAGATCGAGATCACCTGGGACGAGCTGCTCGCGCTGCCGCTCGAGGAGCACCTGGTCACCCTGTCCTGCGTGTCCAACGAGGTCGGCGGCGACCTGATCGGCACCGCCCTCTGGCTGGGCTACCCGATCCGCGAGCTGCTGGCCCGGGCCCGGCCGACCGCCGGCGCCGACATGGTGCTCTCGCGGAGCATCGACGGCTTCACCGCCTCCAGCCCGCTCGACGTGCTGCAGGACGAGGACCGCGCGAGCCTGCTCGCCGTCGGGATGAACGGCGAGCCGCTCCCGGTCGAGCACGGCTTCCCCGTCCGGATGGTCGTCCCCGGCCTGTACGGCTACGTCTCGGCGACGAAGTGGGTCGTCGAGCTGAAGGTCACGACCTTCGCGGAGGACCTGGCGTACTGGTCGACGCGCGGCTGGACCGAGCGCGGTCCGATCAAGATCGAGTCGCGGATCGATGTGCCGCGCCAGGGCCAGCCCGTCGAGGCGGGGACGGTCGCCGTGGCGGGAGTCGCCTGGGCGCCGCACACCGGCATCGCGAAGGTGGAGGTGCAGATCGACGGCGGCGCCTGGCAGGAGGCGCGCCTCGCCGAGCAGGTCACCGCGGACACGTGGATCCAGTGGGTCCTCGAGTGGGACGCGACGGTCGGCGACCACGTCGTGACCGTGCGCGCCACCGACGCGGACGGCACGGTGCAGACCACGGTCGAGCGCCCGCCCGCTCCCGACGGTGCCACGGGACTGCACCGCCGCTCGGTGTCCGTCTCGGAGCCGGCAGCCGCGGGCTGAGGTCCGGGGGCCGCGACCCGGCCGCACTGTGATCGACCCGCGGCGGACCGCTCAGGCGGCACCGCCTAGGCTGGGTCCCTATGGCACATCTGCTGGGCGCCGAGGCGCTGCGACTCGAGTACCCCACACGCGTGATCTTCGACGACGTCTCCCTGGGGATCGAGGAGGGCGACCGCATCGGGATCGTCGGACGCAACGGCGACGGCAAGTCGACCCTCCTGCGCCTGCTCGCGCAGCGCATCGAGCCGGACAGCGGCCGCGTCACGCACCGCCGCGGCGTCACGCTCGGGATGCTCGACCAGGCCGACACGGTCGATGAGGACCTCACCGTCGCCCAGGCCGTCGTCGGCGGGCTCCAGGAGCACGAGTGGGCGGGCGACGCGCGCACCCGAGACGTGATCGCGGGCCTGCTGCGCGACGTCCCCTGGGACGGAGTGGTCGGCTCCCTCTCGGGCGGGCAGCGGCGCCGGGTCGCCCTCGCGAAGCTGCTCGTCGGCGACTGGGACGTCGTCTTCCTCGACGAGCCCACCAACCACCTCGACGTCGAGGGCATCGCCTGGCTCGCCGAGCACCTCAAGCGCCGCTGGGCGGCGTCGTCGGGCGGGCTCGCGGTCGTCACCCACGACCGGTGGTTCCTCGACGAGATCTGCACCGCCACCTGGGAGGTGCACGACCGTCTCGTCGAGCCGTTCGAGGGCGGGTACGCGGCGTACATCCTGCAGCGCGTCGAGCGCGACCGGATGGCCTCGACCATGGAGGCCAAGCGCCAGAACCTGATGAAGAAGGAGCTCGCCTGGCTCCGCCGCGGCGCCCCCGCCCGCACGGCGAAGCCCAAGTTCCGGATCGACGCCGCGAACCAGCTGATCGAGGACGAGCCCCCGGTGCGCGACTCGGTCTCGCTCTCGCAGCTCGCCGTCTCGCGCCTGGGCAAGGACGTCGTCGACCTGCTCGACGTCACCGTCCGCTACGGCGAGCGGACCGTCCTCAACCGCATCGAGTGGCGGATCGCGCCCGGCGAGCGCACCGGCATCCTCGGCGTGAACGGCGCCGGCAAGTCGACCCTCCTGGGCCTGGTCGCGGGCAGCGTGGAGCCGACGAGCGGCCGGGTGAAGCGCGGCACCACCGTGCGCGTCGCAATCCTCGACCAGCAGCTGCGCGAGCTGACCGGGGTCCAGCACCGGCCCGTCCGCGAGATCATCGCGGAGCAGCGCACCAGCTACTCCATCGGCGGCAAGGAGATGACTCCGGGCCAGCTGCTCGAGCGCCTCGGCTTCTCGAGCGCGCAGCTCTCGACGCCGGTGAAGGACCTCTCGGGCGGTCAGCGCCGGAGGCTCCAGCTCCTGCTCATCCTGCTCAGCGAGCCCAACGTGCTGATCCTCGACGAGCCGACCAACGACCTCGACACCGACATGCTCGCCGCGATCGAGGACCTGCTCGACTCCTGGCCGGGCACCCTCCTCGTCGTCTCGCACGACCGGTACCTGCTCGAGCGCGTCACCGACCAGCAGTACGCCGTGATGGACGGCGCGTTCCGCCACCTGCCCGGCGGCGTCGGGCAGTACCTCGACCTGCGCCGCGCGCTCGAGAAGGGTGCGCCCGCGGCGGCGTCGTCGGGCTCCTCCTCCGCCGCGCCGGCGTCGAGCGGACTCGCGGGGGCCGAGCGCCGCACCGCGGAGAAGGAGGTGTCGGCGATCGACCGGCGCCTGCACAAGCTCACGCAGCTGACGAAGACCGTGCACGAGAAGATGGCGACGCACGACCAGGACGACTACGACGGCATCCTGGCGCTCAACGCCTCGCTCCGAGCCTACGAGGACGAGGCGGCCGAGCTCGAGCTGCGCTGGCTGGAGCTCTCGGAGCAGCTCGAGGGCTGACGCCGCTCTCCTCCGCGGCACCGGCAGCTGTCCCGTACCGCGTGGGCGGGCCGCCGTCGCGGGCCCGGGGAGACCGGCTCAGCCGAAGTCGAGGGAGAGCTTCCGGAGGAGCTGCGCCAGCCGCTCCTGCTGGGCGTGGGTGAGCGCGCCGAGCAGCTCCTGCTCCGCGTCGACCAGGCGGGTGATCGCCGCGTCGACCCGGGCGAGCCCCGACGGCGTCATCTGCACCAGCACGCCGCGCCCGTCGTTCGGGTCGTCGAGGCGCTCGACCAGGTCGCGCTCGACCAGCCGGTCGATGCGGTTGGTCATGGTCCCGCTGGTGACCATGGTCGCCTGGAGGAGCTGCTTGGGGCTCATCCGGTAGGGCGCGCCCGCGCGCCGCAGGGCCGAGAGCACGTCGAACTCCCACGTCTCGAGCTCCGACCGGCCGAAGGCGCTGCCGCGCGCGCGCTCGAGCTGCTTGGCCAGCCGGCGCATCCGCGAGAAGACCTGGAGCGGCGTGAAATCGAGATCGGGCCGCTCCCGGACCCAGGCGTCGACGATCCCGTCGACCTCGTCATTCGCACTCACCCGTCCATTGTGGCGGCTGGGCGGCTCGGGGGACGCCGGGAGGCGGACGGGCCCGGGAGGCGGACGGGCCGGGAGGCGGACGGCCGGGAGGCGGGGGCCTCCCGGGCCGCCGTCGCCCGCCCGAGCGGCGGCCGCCCCCGGCCCCGCCTCGGGCGCGGGGGTGGCAGGATGGACGGCGCGCGATCGCGCGGTCCGCCATGGTGTAACGGCAGCACGGCAGCCTTTGGAGCTGTCCGGTCCAGGTTCGAATCCTGGTGGCGGAGCGGCACCAGGACGGTGCGCTCACGGAGGAGAACGCGAAGAACATGGCAGACAGCACGCTCGCCGTCGTGATCCTGGCGGCAGGCCAGGGCACCCGCATGAAGTCCCGCACCCCGAAGGTCCTGCACCGCCTCGCCGGGAGGCCGCTGCTCGGGCACGTGCTGGACACGGCCGCCTCGCTCGACGCGGCGCACGTCGTCACCGTGGTGCGCCACGAGCGCGACCGGGTCGCCGAGGCCGTCCTCGAGCACACCCCCTCCGCACTGGTGGTGGACCAGGACGAGACGCCCGGCACCGGCCGCGCGGTCGAGCAGGGCCTCGCGGCGCTCCCGGCGTCCTTCGCCGGCACGGTCGTCGTGCTGAGCGCCGACGTCCCGCTGCTGGACGCGCCGACCCTCCGCCGCCTGGTCGACGAGCACCTCGCCGCGGCGAACGCGCTCACCATGCTCTCCTGCGTGCTCGAGGACCCGACCGGCTTCGGCCGGATCGTCCGCGGCGGCGACGGCGCCTTCGCCTCCATCGTGGAGCAGAAGGACGCGAGCCCCGACGAGCTCGACCTCACCGAGATCAACGCCGGCGTCTACGCCTTCGACGCCGCCGCGCTCCGCTCGGTCATCGGCGCGATCGGCACCGAGAACGCCCAGCGGGAGAAGTACCTCACCGACGCCGCCGCCGCGCTCAAGGCCGCCGGCCGCGCGATCGAGGCCGTCCCCGTGCAGGACCGCTGGCTCGTGGCCGGGATCAACGACCGCGCCCAGCTCGCCGACGCGGCGCTCGAGCTCAACGCGCGCATCGTGCGCCGCTGGCAGCTCGAGGGCGTCACGATCCAGGACCCGGCGACCACCTGGATCGACGTGGACGCGGTCCTCGCCCCGGACGTCGAGATCCTCCCAGGCACGCAGATCAAGGGCCCGACCGTCATCGCCACCGGTGCGGTCATCGGCCCGGACACCACGCTCGACTCCTGCGAGGTCGGCGAGGACGCGGTCGTGAAGCGCTCCGACGCGACGCTCGCCGTCATCGGCGCGAAGGCCCAGGTCGGCCCGTTCTCGTTCCTCCGCCCCGGCACCGTGCTCGGCGCCCGCGGCAAGATCGGCACCTACGTCGAGACCAAGAACGCCGTCATCGGCGAGGGATCGAAGGTCCCGCACCTCTCCTACGTCGGCGACGCGGTCATCGGCGAGGAGTCGAACATCGGCGCCGGCTCGATCTTCGCCAACTACGACGGGGTGAGCAAGGCGTCCTCCGTGGTGGGCTCGCACGTGCGTGCGGGGTCGCACAACGTCTTCGTCGCCCCCGTTAGAATCGGTGACGGAGCGTACACGGGCGCCGGCACGGTCATCCGCAAGGACATCCCCGCCGGAGCCCTCGGGATCACCGTCGCTCCGCAGCGCAACATGGCCGGGTGGGTGCAGACCCACCGTCCGGGCACCGCGGCGGCCGACGCCGCCGAGGCGGCCCTGGCGTCGGATCCCACCGGATCCGACCAGGCGCCCACCGGAGGAAGCGGAGCACAGTGACCGGCATCACCGCCAGCAACAAGAAGAGCCTGGTCCTCGTCTCGGGGAGGGCGCATCCGGCACTGGCGGAAGCGGTCGCCGCCGAGCTCGGGACCGAGCTCGTCACGACCGAGGGGCGCACCTTCGCCAACGGCGAGCTCTACGTCCGCTACGGCGAGTCGGTCCGCGGAGGCGACGTGTTCGTCCTCCAGTCGCACACGTCCCCGATCAACGAGTGGCTGATGGAGCAGCTGATCATGGTCGACGCGCTCAAGCGCGCCTCCGCCAAGCGGATCACCGTGGTCGCCCCCTTCTACCCCTACGCGCGCCAGGACAAGAAGGGCCGCGGCCGCGAGCCGATCTCGGCCCGCCTCGTCGCGGACCTCTTCAAGGCGGCGGGAGCCGATCGGATCATGTCGGTCGACCTGCACGCGGCGCAGATCCAGGGCTTCTTCGACGGCCCCGTCGACCACCTCTTCGCGATGCCGGTGCTGCTCGAGCACTTCCGCGAGAAGCTCGACCCCTCGACCCTCACCATCGTCTCGCCCGACATGGGCCGCGTCCGCGTCGCCGACATCTGGAGCGACAAGCTCGGCGTCCCGCTGGCGATCATCCACAAGCGCCGCGACCCGAAGGTCGCCAACCAGGTCTCCGTCCACGAGATCGTCGGCGAGGTGAAGGGCCGCGTCTGCCTCCTCGTCGACGACCTCATCGACACCGGGCGCACCATCGCGAAGGCGGCCGAGGCGCTGAAGAAGGCGGGCGCGATCGGCGTGGTCGTCGCGGCCACCCACGCCGTCTTCTCGGACCCGGCGGTCGAGCTCCTGAGCTCGGAATTCATCGACTCGGTCGTCGTCACCGACACCCTGCCGCTGCCGCCGGAGAAGACCTGGGACCGCCTGACGATCCTGCCCATCGCTCCGCTGCTGGCCCGCGCCATCCACGAGGTCTTCGACGACGGCTCCGTGACGTCGATGTTCGACGGCGACGCGTAGGACCCCGCGCCCCGGGTGCGCCCTGCAGAGCGCACCCGGGTCCCGCCCCGGCTCCACCGCCTAGGGTGAGGCCGTGCCCCAGCGTTCGGATGCGACCCTCGCCCTGGCGGCGGTCTTCCTGGTCTGGTCGCCGGCCGCCGCCGCGGCGGGCTGGTGGCTGCTCCTCGGGCTCGCCGTCGCTGCGGCCGCCGCGGCCCTGAGCGCCGTCGCCGATGCCGGGCGCACCGTCCACGACGGCCCCTCCTCCGAGTGGCTCGGGATCGTCGGGCGCGCCTTCGCCTCGGCCGCGCTGGCCCTGACCGCGGCCCAGTCGGTCCTCGGGGGAGCGGCCCGGCCCCTGGCCGTCCTGCTGCTCGTGGCCGTCGCGCTCTTCGGTCTGCGCGGCGGGCGCCTCCCCGCTCGCCCGGTCCTGCTCCTCGTCGGTGCGGTCGTCGTCCTGCTGGCCGCCGCCGCCGTGATCGTGCTGGTGTCCCCTCCGGACCCCGCGCCGCTCGACCCGCTGCGCAACGGAGGGCCGCTGGGAGCCGGCACCGCCGCGGCCCTGCTCCTGATCCTCCTGCCGACCTCCCGCTCCGGCGCGGTGACGGCTCTCCGCCCCGCCCTGCTGCGCATCGGGATCGCCACGGCGGCCGCCGCCGCGCTCGGCACCGGTCTGCTCCTGGCGGCCGGTCCCGAGGTCCTCGCGTCCTCGGAGACCCCCCTGAGCGCTGTCACCCGGGGCACGCCCGCGTCCGGGCTCGTCGGGGCCGCCGCGGTGATCGCGGTCCTGCTCGCGCTCCTCGACCTCGGGAGGAGGGATGCGCGCGCCCTCGTCCGTCTCGCCGGCGCGGGGGAGATCCCGGCAGTGCTCGCCACCAGGAACCGCAGGACCGGCGTGCCGGCGGCGGCCCAGCTCGTCCTCTGCCTGGTCGCCGTGCTCGCGGTCGTGATCCTCGACGCCGACGCGCTGCTCGCCTTCGCCGTGGCCGCTCTGCTGGTGGCGACCATCGTGCGGCGCCTCGACCACGGAGCGGCCGGGGCGAGCGGGCCCGCCCTCGCGTCGGCCGCGGTCTCGCTGCTGCTCCTGCTCGCCCTCCCGGCGGCCACGGCGGCCGCCGCAGCGGTGCTCCTGGCGGCGCTCCTGATCGCGCGGGCGTTCCGGACCTGAGGGGTCAGCCGGCCCGGGCGTCGAGCGCCCGCTCGGGGAGCCGGACGCCACCGCCCGGCTCCGCTGACGACAGGGGAGCTCTCTCCGCAACGAGGAAGGCGCCCCCGCCCGAGGATCCGTGGATCCTGCGGGCGGGGGCGCCTTCCTCGTGCGACGCAGGTCAGTGCGTGGAGGGGTCCTGCTCGACCTCGGTGCGGTCACCCGACCACAGCGTGTGGAAGGTGCCCTCCCTGTCGACGCGCTTGTAGGTGTGCGCTCCGAAGAAGTCGCGCTGGCCCTGCACGAGAGCGGCCGGGAGGCGCTTGGAGGCGAGCGAGTCGTAGTACGACAGCGCGGCGCCGAAGCCGGGGATCGGCACGCCCGAGAGCGCGGCGGTCGAGACGATGCGGCGCCAGGCGGCCTCGCCGTTCGCGACGGCCTCGGCGAAGTACGGGTCCTCGAGGAGGGTCGTGATGCCGGCGTTCTCGTCGTAGGCGTCGACGATGCGGTTGAGGAACTGGGCGCGGATGATGCAGCCCGCGCGCCAGATCTTGGCGACCGCGCCCTTGTCGATCTCCCAGCCGTACTTCTCGGCCCCGGCGATGATCGCGTCGAAGCCCTGCGAGTAGGCGACGACCTTGGAGGCGTAGAGCGCGGCGCGCACGTCGTCCTCGAAGCCCTCGTACTTCTCGACCGGGGTCGGGCGCGAGGTGACGCGGGCCTGCACGGCCTCGCGCTGCTCGGGGTGGGAGGACACGGCGCGGGCGAAGACGGCCTCGGCGATGCCGCCGACGGGGACGCCGAGGTCGAGCGCGTTCTGCACGGTCCAGACGCCGGTGCCCTTCGAGCCGGCCTGGTCGAGGACGACGTCGATGAAGGGGTTGCCGGTGTCGGCGTCGACCTGGCGGAGCACCTCGGCGGTGATCTCGATGAGGTACGACTCGAGGTCGCCCTTGTTCCAGGCGTCGAAGACCTCGGCGATGGCGGCGGGCTCGTGTCCCCCGACGGTGCGGAGCAGGTCGTACGCCTCGGCGATGAGCTGCATGTCGGCGTACTCGATGCCGTTGTGGATCATCTTGACGAAGTGGCCGGCGCCGTCGGTGCCGATGTGGGTGACGCAGGGCTCGCCCTCGGCGACCGCGGCGATCGACGAGAGGATCGGGCCGAGGGTCCTGTAGGACTCGACCGAGCCGCCGGGCATGATCGACGGGCCCTTGAGCGCGCCCTCCTCGCCGCCGGAGATGCCGGTGCCGACGAAGTGGATGCCGGTCTCGCGGACGGCCTTCTCGCGGCGGATGGTGTCGGTGAAGAGCGCGTTGCCGCCGTCGACGATGATGTCGCCGGGCTCGAAGACCTTCGTCAGCTGCTCGATCACGGCGTCGGTGCCGCGGCCGGCCTGGACCATGATGATCGCGGTGCGCGGGGTGGCGAGCGAGGCGGCGAAGTCCTCGATGGTCTCGGACGCGACGAAGCCCGCCTCCGGGTGCTCCGTGATGAGGGTCTCGGTGCGGCCGTAGGAGCGGTTGAACACCGCGACCGTGTTGCCCTCGCGGCTGGCGAGGTTGCGGGCGAGGTTCGAGCCCATCACCGCCAGACCGACGACTCCGATGTTGGCTGTGGCGGTGGGCTTGTCAGACACGGTTCTCCTCGACGTTCGCGTTCAGGGGCGAGCTCAGGCTAGCCCCGGGTCGCTCCGGGGAGCCCGGGTCCGAGCCGTCTCCCGGCTGCACATCGGTCGTGCGGCGCGCGCACGGTCTTGCGCGCGCCGCGACGACCGCGACCGGAACCGGTCAGGCGCCGTGGCCGAGGGGGACGCGCTCCGACGGGATCGGCGGCGGCGGGGGAGTGCCGTCGCCGAACGGGCGGCCGCCGAGCTCCTCGCGGCGCGAGGGGACGAGCCAGCCGGAGAGGTCCGGGCCCTTGGGGACGACGCCGGTCGGATTGATGTCCCGCTGCACCTCGTAGTAGTGCGACTTGATGTGGGTGAAGTCGATCGTGTCGCCGAACCCCGGAGTGGCGAAGAGATCCCGGGCGTAGCCCCAGAGCGCGGGCATCGCCGACAGCAGGTTCCGGTTGGCCTTGAAGTGGCTGTAGTAGACGGCGTCGAAGCGGGCGAGCGTCGTGAAGAGCCGCACGTCCGCCTCGGTGATGGTGTCGCCGACCAGGTAGCGGCGGGTGCTCAGCCGCTCCTCCAGCCAGTCCAGCCGCGCCCAGAGGCGGTCGTAGGCCCGGTCGTAGGAGCGCTGCGACCCGGCGAAGCCGCACTTGTAGACGCCGTTGTTCACGTCGTGGAAGACCAGCTCGGCGATCTCGTCGATCTCCTCGCGGTGCTCCTCGGGGTAGAGGTCGGGGGCGCCGTCGCGGTGGAACGCGGTCCACTCGGTGGAGAAGTCGAGCGTCATCACCGGGTAGTCGTTCGTGACGACCTGGCCGCTCGGGATGTCCACGAGGGCCGGGACGGTGATCCCGCGCGGGTAGTCGGGGAAGCGGGCGAAGAACGCGTCCTGGAGGCGGGGGATGCCCAGCACCGGGTCGACCCCGCCCGGATCGAGGTCGAAGGTCCAGCTGCGCTTGTCGTGCGTGGGCCCGCAGATGCCCATCGAGAGGGCGTCCTCGAGACCGAGCAGGCGCCGCACGATCACGGCGCGGTTCGCCCACGGGCAGGCGCGGGAGACCACGAGGCGGTAGCGCCCGGCCTCCACCGGGTACCCGTCGCGGCCGTCGGCGGTGATCCGCGTCGGGATGTAGTTCGTGTCGCGGTGGAAGCCGTTCTTCTCGACGTAGGAGCCGAAGTCGTCGCTCGTCATACCCGCACGGTAGGCGGTCCGCCTGGACGTCCGGCTCCGAGTCCGGCGGCGCGACCGCCTGCTGGCGGGCGGCCGCGATGCCGGGTAGTATCGGCAGCTGAACTTCGGCGAGGGATGCACGTGCATCCGTGATCGACGCGGTGGAAGCAGGCGAGGCCCCCACGGGGCGCCACGGACTTCTCCTCACGCTGACATGCGTTCGAGTCGACAAACCGTCCGTGGCCGCAGGCCACGACCCGATCCGGTGGCGTGCGCGCCGCTCAAGGAGAACATCATGGCTGAACTGACCAACAAGGTCGTCGTCGAGGTCCGCACCTCGTTCGGCAAGGGCGCCGCCCGCAAGATCCGCGCGCAGGACAAAATCCCCGCGGTCCTCTACGGCCACGGCACCGAGCCCCAGCACCTCACCCTCCCGGGCCACCAGGTGCTCCTGCTCACCCGCAAGGCGAACGCGATCCTCGAGCTCGACATCGAGGGCGCCGCGCAGACCACCCTGGTGAAGGACATCCAGCGCGACCCGGTGCGCCAGATCATCGAGCACATCGACCTCGTCGTCATCAACAAGGGCGAGAAGGTCGAGGTGGACATCCCCGTGCACGTCGAGGGCGACGCCGCTCCCGGCACCCTCGTCTCGATCGAGTCGAACACCCTCTCGCTCGAGGTCGACGCCACGCGCATCCCGCAGAACATCGTCGTCTCCGTCGAGGGCCTCGAGGCCGGCACGCAGATCACCGCCGCCGACGTCACGCTCCCCGAGGGCGCCACGCTGGTCACCGACGCCGACGTGCTCATCGTCAACGTCACCGCCGAGGTCGAGCAGGACCTGGGCGAGGACGACGAGACGCCGGCCTCGGGCGACGTCGTCGCCGAGACCGCGGAGTAGTCCGCACCACCCCGGGAACGGGCCCGCTCGCAGCCGCGGCGGGCCCGTTCCGCGTCCGGCGGGGGAGTCCCTCCGCCGCCCCCGAGGAAGAGGAACGACATGGGTGACACCTGGCTGGTCGTCGGACTGGGCAACCCGGGCGCGCAGTACGCGCGCAACCGGCACAACGTCGGCCAGATGGTGCTCGACGAGCTCGCGACGCGGATCGGCGGCTCGTTCCGCCGGCACAACCGCGCCAACGCCGTGGTCGCCGAGGGCTTCCTCCGCCCGGGCGGGCCGAAGCTCGTGCTGGGCAAGCCCAACAGCTTCATGAACCTCTCCGGCGGGCCGACGGCGCAGCTGCTCGACTTCTACTCGATCGACCCGGCGCACCTGATCGTCGTGCACGACGAGCTCGACATCCCCTTCGACACCCTGCGCCTCAAGCAGGGCGGTGGTCACGGGGGGCACAACGGCATCCGCGACATCCTCGCGGCGACCGGAGGAGCCGAGTTCCTGCGCGTGCGGGTCGGCATCGGCCGCCCGCCGGGCCGCCAGCAGGCCGCCGACTTCGTGCTGAAGGACTTCGCCGGCCCGGAGCGCGAGGCGCTCCCGATCCTGGTCTCGGACGCCGCCGACGCCGTCGAGCTCATCGCCGACTCCGGCCTCTCCGCCGCCCAGCTGAAGTTCCACACCAGCGCCTGACCCGCCCTTCGCCGAGGGGACCCCGGACGGCGAGGGAGATCGCAGCCCCGGGCTCCCTCGACGGTTCGGGGTTCCCTCGGCGGTCGGCCCGCGGGGCGGCCGTAAACTGGACCCGTGCCCCTCAACGAGATCATCTCGGCGCTGTCGCGCGCCTCCACGTTCGACGATGCTCTCGCGTACGCGGTGCGGGACGCCGACTTCTCGGTGGCCGACGGCCTCCGGGTCCCCCTGCTCGCGGGCCTGATCGAGAGGCGCGCGGAGGCGGGACGCCCGCAGGCGGCGCTGGTGGTCACGGCCACGGGCCGCGACTCCGAGAACGTGCGCGCCTCTCTCGGCTGCATGCTGCCGGATGCGGACGTCGTCGAGTTCCCCGCGTGGGAGACGCTGCCGCACGAGCGCCTCAGCCCGAGCGCCGAGATCGTGGGGCGGCGCCTGGACGCGTTGCGGCGGATGAAGCAGTGGTCCGGCGAGCGGCCCCTCGTGGTGGTCGCCTCCGTGCGCGCGGCGCTGCAGCCGGTCGCCGACAACCTCGCCGACATCGAGCCGATCCGACTCGTGAAGGGCGCCCGCGGCTACGACCTCGGCCGCATCTCGGCCGAGCTGGTCGACCTGGCCTACGCCCGGGTCGACATGGTCACGCGCCGCGGCGAGTTCGCCGTGCGCGGCGGCATCCTCGACGTCTTCCCCGCGGTGGCCGAGCATCCGAGCCGAGTGGACTTCTTCGGCGACGAGGTCGACTCCATCCGCGGCTTCTCCGTGGCGGATCAGCGCTCGCTCCCGGGCGAGGTCGACTCGGTGGTCCTCCCGCCGAGCCGCGAGCTGCTGCTGGTGCCGGCGGTGCGGCAGCGGGCACGCGAGATGCTGCACGAGTTCCCGAGCCTGTCGGCGATGCTCGCGAAGATCGCCGAGGGCATCCCGGTCGAGGGCATGGAGTCGCTCGCCCCCGCGCTGCTCGAGCGGCTGGTCCCGATCTCGCACTACCTCCCCGAGGGGGCGGCCGTCGCGGTCCTCGCCCCCGAGCGCGTGGCGACGCGGGCGATCAGCCTCGCCGAGACGAACCGCGAGTTCCTTCAGGCGGCCTGGAGCGCGGCGACCGCCGGCGCCGAGGCCCCCATCGACCTCGCCTCGGGCGAGTTCATCTCGCTCGGCGCGCTCCGCGATTCCGTGAAGCTCAGCGCCCCGGGCGCCGACGCTCCCGACCACCCCTGGTGGACGATGAGCACGTTCCGCCAGGGCCCCGCCGCGGGCGAGGCCGAGGTGCTGCCGGAGGAGCTCGGGATCGACGAGATCCTCGCCGTCCGCGTCGAGGGCGAGCCGGTCCCCGGATTCGGGGCGAGCGTCGAGGGCGCCCTCGCCCATGTCCGCGCGCGCCTGGCCGACGGCTGGACCGTGATCCTGACCGCGCCCGGCACCGGCACGGTCGAGCGCACCGACCAGGTCCTCGCCGAGCACGAGGTCGCCGCCCGCATCGTCGCCGACCTCCCCGCCGGGCTCGAGACGGGCCTGGCCTACGTGGTCCAGGCCTCCGTCGACCACGGCTTCGAGGTGGAGGAGGCGAAGCTCGCCCTGGTCACCGACACGGAGTTCTACGGCCGCACCGTCGGCTACGACTCCCGCGCGGTGAAGAAGCTCGCGTCGCGCCGCAAGAACGTCGTCGACCCGCTGCAGCTCACCCCCGGCGACTTCGTGGTGCACGCCACCCACGGCATCGGCCGGTTCGTGGAGCTCTCGCAGCGCGAGGTCTCCAGCGGGGGCCGCAACGCGATCAAGACGCGCCGCGAGTACCTGGTGCTCGAGTACGCCCCCAGCAAGCGCGGCTTCCCCGGCGACAAGCTGCTCGTCCCCACGGACCAGCTCGACCTGCTCTCCCGCTACGTCGGCGGCGAGGCTCCGGCGCTGAGCAAGATGGGCGGGAGCGACTGGGCGCAGGCCAAGAGCAAGGCCCGCCGCGCGGTCCGCGACATCGCGGTCGAGCTCGTGAAGCTGTACTCCGCCCGGATGGCCTCCCGCGGGCACGCGTTCCCGCCGGACACCCCCTGGCAGCGCGAGCTGGAGGAGGCGTTCCCGTTCGCCGAGACCCCCGACCAGCTCACCGTCATCGACGAGGTCAAGGCCGACATGGAGCGGCCGATCCCGATGGACCGCCTGCTCTCGGGCGACGTCGGCTTCGGCAAGACCGAGGTCGCCGTGCGCGCCGCTTTCAAGGCGATCCAGGACGGCAAGCAGGTGGCGATGCTCGTGCCGACCACGCTGCTCGTCCGCCAGCACCTCGAGACGTTCCAGGAGCGCTTCGCCGGCTTCCCCGTCCACCTGCGGGCGCTCAGCCGGTTCCAGAGCGCGAAGGAGTCGAAGGAGACGATCGAGGGCCTGGCCGACGGCACCGTCGACATGGTCATCGCGACCCACCGGCTCCTCAGCGACAACATCGTCTTCAAGGACCTCGGCCTGCTCGTGATCGACGAGGAGCAGCGCTTCGGCGTCGAGCACAAGGACAAGCTCAAGGCGCTGAAGAAGAACGTCGACATCCTCTCGATGAGCGCCACGCCCATCCCGCGGACGCTCGAGATGGCGGTGACCGGCATCCGCGAGATGTCGACCCTCGCGACCCCGCCGGAGGAGCGCCACCCGATCCTCACCTTCGTCGGCCCCTACTCCGAGAAGCAGGTGTCGGCCGCGATCCGCCGGGAGCTCCTGCGCGAGGGCCAGGTGTTCTTCGTGCACAACCGCGTCTCGACGATCAACCGCGTCGCCTCGCAGCTCGCCGAGCTGGTGCCCGAGGCGCGGATCGCGGTCGCGCACGGCAAGCTCAGCGAGTCGCAGCTCGAGCGGATCATCGTCGACTTCTGGGAGCGCAAGTTCGACGTCCTGGTGTCGACGACGATCGTCGAGACCGGCCTCGACATCCCGAACGCCAACACGCTGATCGTCGACCGCGCCGACAAGTACGGTCTCTCGCAGCTGCACCAGCTGCGCGGGCGGGTCGGCCGCGGCCGCGAGCGCGCCTACGCGTACCTCCTCTACGACGAGACGAAGCCGCTGAGCGAGACCGCGCACGACCGGCTGCAGACGCTGGCCGCCAACTCGGACCTCGGCGGCGGCATGCAGATCGCGCTGAAGGACCTCGAGATCCGCGGTGCGGGCAACCTCCTCGGCGGCGAGCAGTCCGGGCACATCCAGGGCGTGGGATTCGACCTCTACCTGCGGATGATCGGCGAGGCCGTCGACACCTTCCGCGGCGAGGTCGCCGAGGGGCAGACGGAGCTGCGGCTCGAGCTGCCCGTCGACGCGCGCATCCCGGAGGAGTACGTCGACAGCGAGCGGCTGCGCCTGGAGGCGTACCAGAAGCTGTCGGCCGCGTCGTCGCCGACGGCGAAGGAGGGGAGCATCGACCTCGTGGTCGAGGAGCTGACCGACCGCTACGGCGAGCTGCCCGAGGCGGTCGAGAACCTCATCCTGGTGTCGAGGCTGCGCATGCGCGCGCAGAAGGCGGGCCTCAGCGACGTGGTCGCGATGGGCTCGAACGTCCGCGTGGCTCCCGCTCACCTGCCCGACTCGATCCAGGTGCGCCTGCGCCGGATGTACCCGACCGCGAAGTACCTGCAGCAGGCAGACGCGGTCGTCGTGCCGATGCCCGTGCTCGACGGCGTCCCGCTCGGCGACCGGGCGCTGATCCAGTGGGTGGCGTCGCTCCTGGACTCGCTGTTCCCGGAGCCGGTCACCGTCTGAGGTCCTCGGGGCGGCGCTCCCCGGTGGCGCGCCGCCCCGCTCCGGCGGCCGTCGCCGCTGCGGGAGGGCCCACTGGCAGGATGGAGGGCATGCCGCTCCTCGCCGCCCGACGCCCCCGCGAGCCGGAGCCGCTCGCCGGCCCGCTGGTCGCCGTCCGCGGGGTCGCGGTCCGCGCCTCGGGGGTCGAGATGCTCGCCCCGTGCTCGCTCGAGGCGGAGGCGGGGGAGCGCGTCGCGGTGACGGGCCGCAACGGCACCGGCAAGACCACGCTCCTGCGGGTGATCGCCGGCCTCACCGCTCCGAGCGAGGGAGTCGTGGCGGTGGCCGGGCGCGCCCCGGAGGAGCGCTCCGCCGCCCACCGCCGCGCCGTCGCCGCCCTGATCGGCACCCCGCCCTTCGAGCGGGACCTGACCCTCGAGGAGCACCTCGCGATGGTGGCCGTCTCGTGGGGCGCGCCGGTCGCCGACGCCCGCCGCGAGGCCGCGGCAGGTCTCGACGCGCTCGCGCTCGCTCCGCTCGCCCGCCGCTTCCCGCACGAGCTCTCCTCCGGGCAGACGCAGCTGTTCTCCCTCGCGCTCGTGCTGGCCCGGCCCTCGGCGGTGCTGCTGCTCGACGAGCCGGAGCAGCGGCTCGACGTCGAGCGGGTGCCGCTGGTGGCGGAAGTCCTGCGGCGCGCAGCCGCGTCCCGGGCACTCGTCGTCGCGACCCACAGCCCTGTGCTGATCCAGGGTCTGGGCGCGCGGGTCGTCGAGCTGGAGCGGGCGTGACGCGCGCGGAGAGGGCTCGCGTCGCCGAGGTGCGGGCTCTGCACCGGCACCGCGCCGCGGCTCCGCCGAGTCCGCGCGCCTACGCGGGCTACCTCGCCGCGATGACCGTCCTCGTCGTCGTCCTCCCCGTCGCCCGGGCCCTCGCGCTCCTCGCCGCCGAGGCGGGAGCCGTGCCGGAGCCGCTGATCGCCCTCGCCGCGGGTCTCGCCCTGCCCGCCGCCGTGCTCCTGGGCCGGGTGCGCGGACCCGCGGTGGGCGAGCCGCACACCACGGCCGTGCTGCTCGCGACAAATCTGCGCCGCTGGTCGGTGCTCCGCCGACCCGTGGTCCGGGCGTCGGCCGGTCTCGTGGCGGGCTGCTCCGCCGGCGCGTCGCTCCTCGCCCTCGCCGCCTCCGCGCCGCTCCTCGCGGCCGTCGCCGGCGGTGCCGCGTTCGCCGGCCTCCTCGCCGTCGCCTGGCTCGCCGGTCAGTGCCTCCCCTCGCGCCTCCCCGCGCTCGCGGCGGGCCTCCTCGCCTCCCTCGCGGTCCTCGGGGCCCTCCTGCCCGGTGCGCCCACGCCGGGCGGCCTCCTCGCCTCGGCCGTGAGCGGAGCGGAGGAGGTGCGCGCCGCGACCGTGCTGCTCGCGTCGGCCGCGGTCGTCCTGGCCGCGGCGCCCCGGCTGCTCGACGCCGCGCGCGGACCTCGGCTCCTCGCCCAGGCCCGGCAGTGGTCGGCGACCACCCGGCTCGGAGCGACGGGCGATCTCGCCGAGTCGCTCGACGGGTACCGCGCCCTCCCGGCGATCGGGCGGGGGCTCCGAGCGGTCCGCCTCTCCCCGTTCGCCCTCGCGGTGCCGGTGCGCGACGCGATCGGCGCGCTGCGCACTCCCGGACGCTCGGCGGTCGCGGTCGTCGCGCTGGCCGCCGCCGGCGCCGCCGCCGTGCTCGCCGCGGTCGTGCCGTCCTCCCTCCTCGCGCTCCCGGCCGCCGCGGCGGGCGTGCTCGCCTACCTCGGCGCCGGCGTCTGGAGCGACGGCTTCCGCCACGCCGCCGCGACAGCGGGGCAGCCGGCGCTCCTCGCCCCCGGTCCGTTCGAGCTGCTCCTCCTGCACGCCGTGCTCCCGCTGGTGCTCGCGGTCGGAGTCGCGGTGCTCGGCGCCCTCGCCGCCTCGCTGCTGCTCCCGGGCGCGGCGGTGCCGGTGGCCGCCGCGACCGCCGTCGCCGCCGTCGCCGCGCGGGCGATGGACGCGACCCGGGGTCCGCTGCCGCCGCAGCTGCTCAGCCCGGTGCCGCTCCCGATCGGGGACGGCGCGGGAGTCGCGGTGGTCCTCTGGAACCTGGCGGGTGCACTGGTCAGCGCCTCGATCGCGGTGTCCGTCGCGGCGTCATCCGGCCTCCTCGCCGCGGTGCCGCTCGTCGCCGGCGGCTGCCTCCTCGTCGCGCGGCGGCGTCTCGCGCGGGCCTGAGGCTCCCGGGCGCCCGCGCCGCCCCGATGTCAGCGGAGGCGGCCGGACCGGATGCGAGGATGGCGGGGTGACCGCGCATCCCCGGCTCGACGAGCTCATCCGCACCGTCCACGTCCTCCGCGCCCCGGGCGGCTGCCCGTGGGACGCCGAGCAGACCCACGAGTCGCTCGTGCGCTACCTGATCGAGGAGTCGCACGAGCTCGTCGACGCCATCGAGGCGGGGGACCGGGCCGACCTGATCGAGGAGCTCGGCGACGTCCTCTACCAGGTGCTCTTCCACGCCGACCTGGCGGCCGAGAGCGCCGAGCCCTTCACCATCGAGGACGTCGCGGCGCACATGAACGCCAAGATGATCGGCCGCCACCCGCACGTCTTCGGCGACGCCACGGCCGAGACGGCCGACGACGTCATCGCGGTGTGGGACGAGCTCAAGCGCACCGAGAAGCCGCACCGCACCAGCGTGCTCGACGGGATCCCGCAGGGCATGCCCGCCCTCGCGCTCGCCGACAAGGTGATCGGCAAGGCGACCTCGCTGGGCGTCGTGGACGCCGGCCAGGGCCCTCTGCCCATCGAGTCGGAGGAGGACCTCGGCCCGCTGCTGCTGGCCATCGTCGCCTCCGCCCGCGCCCAGGGGCTCGACGCCGAGCGCGCGCTCCGCACGGCGACGCGCGACCTGCAGGACGAGATCCGCGCGGTGGAGCAGGAGCGGCGCGCGGACTGAGGCGCCCGCCGGCCCGCCCCGGCCGATCTGGGAGAATCGCCGTCATGGCCTCCCCGATCACCCCGCCCCGCGGCATGCGCGACTTCCTCCCCGCCGACAAGGCGAAGCGCGAGCACGCGCTCGGCGTCATCCGCCGCGTGTACGCCTCCCACGGGTTCGACGAGATCGAGACGCCCGTGGTCGAGGACTTCGACCGCCTCCACTCCGGGCTCGGCGGCGACAACGAGAAGCTCGCCTTCAGCGTCCTGCGCCGCGGGCTCACCCGCGACGACCTGGCGGCGGTCGACGACGCGTCCGCCCTCGCCGACCTCGGCCTGCGCTTCGACCTCACGGTGCCTCTCGCCCGCTTCTACGCCTCGCACCGCGCCGAGCTGCCGGCTGTCTTCCGCTCGGTGCAGGTCGCGCCGGTGTGGCGCGCCGAGCGCCCGCAGAAGGGGCGGTACCGCCAGTTCGTGCAGTGCGACATCGACATCATCGGCGAGCCCGGGCAGCTGGCCGAGGTCGAGCTCATCACGGCGACCGCGGCGGCGCTCGACGCGCTGGGCCTCGAGGACTGCACCATCCGCATCAACGACCGCCGCATCCTCACCGGAATCCTCGAGCACTGCGGCTTCGCCACCGAGCGCTTCGGCCCGGCGCTGATCTCGATCGACAAGCTCGACAAGATCGGCGCCGCCGGAGTCGTCGCCGAGCTGGAGGCCGACGGGCCGGACGCGGCCGCGGTCCTCGGGGGCTACCTCGCGCGGATCGAGCAGGCGGTCGCCGCCGGGGGAGTGGCGCTCGAGCAGTCCGCGATCCTCGACGTGCTGCCCGAGGGCATCGACCCGGAGGCGGTGCTCGCGCTCGAGACGCTGGCCCGGTCGCTGCGCTCGCTGCCCGCCGGCGTCTCGCTCCGCTTCGACCCGACGCTCGTGCGGGGCATGGGCTACTACACCGGCACGATCTTCGAGATCGCGCACCCGTCCTCGGGCTCCTCGGTCGGCGGAGGCGGGCGGTACGACGGGATGATCGGCCGCTTCCTCGGTCAGGACGTGCCGGCCTGCGGCTTCTCGATCGGCTTCGAGCGGATCGTCGAACTGATCGGCGGTGCCGTCGTCGAGCGCCCCGACGCCGTCGTCCTCGTCCACGAGCGCGACGCGGCGCCCGAGCTGCTGCTCGCGCTCAAGCAGGAGCTGATCGCCCGGGGCTCGCGCGTGCGCCTCGAGCGCCGGGCGAAGAACCTCACCCCGCTGCTGGACCGCGCGGCCGCCGCGGGCTTCACCCGCTTCGCTCTCGTTCCGCGCGATGCCGCCTCCGCCGCCGACCTCTCCTTCAAGGACCTCGGCTGAGCCGCGCCGGCGGCGCCGGGTGAGCGACGCCGGCTGCCTGCGCTGAGCCGCGCCCGTGGGAGGGGCCGGGGCCGTCCTGTGAGGCCTGAACAGGGTCTCAGACGATCCGTCAGAGGATCATGCCGATCTGGTCGGATCCTTGTCGGATCCGTGAGAGCCTTAATACCCGCGAAATCTGCGGACACACCCGAGAAATCTCCCCCGGATAGCGTCGAGGCACCCGATCGGCGCGGCTTGGCGCGCCTGCACGGGCACCCCGTCGCGACCCCGCGCACCGCACCGCAGCAGCCCTGACGATCCCCACCCGAGGAGTCCCCTTGACCCTGTCGCCCCTCCGCTCCCTCCCGGCCTTCGACCGCCGCAGCCTCCTCCGCCTGGCGGGTGTCGCCGGCCTCGCGATCGGCGGCGCCTCCGTCCTCGCCTCCTGCGCCTCCGACTCCTCCGGCGCGTCCGCCGCGGACGGCGGCGACCTCGGCACCCTCAAGGTCCAGCTCTCCTGGATCAAGAACGAGGAGTTCGCGGGCGAGTTCTTCGCCGACTCGAAGGGCTACTTCACCGAGGCCGGCCTGGCAGGAGTGACGCTCACCCCCGGCCCCTCGACGGGCGTGGCCGAGCTCCTCTCGGGCAGCGCGGACGTCGCGCTCAGCGACGCCGTCTCGATCGGCACCGCGATCGCCCAGCAGGAGGCCCCGCTCAAGATCATCGGCGCGACCTACCAGAAGAACCCCTTCACGGTCCTCTCGATCAAGACCGCCGGCAACATCGCCTCTCCGGCCGACCTCGCCGGGAAGAAGATCGGCGTCCAGGCCTCGAACACGTCCCTGTTCCAGGCGCTGCTCGCCGCGAACGACCTCTCCGAGTCCGACCTCACGGTCGTCCCCGTCGAGTACGACCCCTCCGTCCTCGTCAACGGCACCGTCGACGGCTTCATCGCCTACCTGACGAACGAGGCAATCACGGTCGCGGCCGAGGGCTACGAGGTCGTCAACCTGCCCTTCGCCGACAACGGCCTCCCCTTCGTCGCCGAGACCTTCTCGGTGTCGGAGCAGGTGATCGCCGAGAAGCGCGACGCTCTGAAGGCGTTCCTCGTCGCCGAGATCAAGGGCTGGACCGACGCGGTCAACGACCCGGAGGCGGGCGCGATGCTCGCCGTCGAGAACTACGGCAAGGACCTCGGCCTCAACGAGGAGTCCTCCAAGAAGGGCGCCACCATCCAGGCCGAGGAGCTGGTCGTCTCGGACGAGACGGTCTCGAACGGCCTCTTCACCATCTCCGAGACGCTGCAGTCCGAGACCATCGCGTCCCTCGCGGGCGCCGGGATCGACGTCACGGCCGAGGACCTCTTCGATCTGACCCTCCTCGACGAGGTCTACGAGGAGAACCCCGAGCTGATGAAGTACGCGGCCTGATCCTGATCCACGAAGGGCACCACTCGTGACCGACACGACCGACGCCGGCACCGTGCGCGACCAGGGTGCCGGCGGCACCGGCATCCAGATCCACGGCCTGTCGAAGACGTTCCGGATGGGCTCGCGCAGCGTCGCGGCGCTGCAGGACACCGATCTCCACACCGACCAGGGCAGCTTCCTCGCCCTGCTCGGCCCGTCGGGGTGCGGCAAGTCGACCATCCTGCGGATCCTCGCGGGGCTGGAGGAGCCGACGTCCGGCTCCATCCGGGTCGACGGCCGCACTCCCCAGGAGCTGCGCCGCGACAACAAGCTCGGCATCGCCTTCCAGGACCACGCGCTCCTGCCGTGGCGCAGCGTCATGGCGAACATCCGCCTGCCGTTCGAGATCGCGGGCAAGAGTGTCGACCAGTCCTACATCGACGAGCTGATCGACCTCGTCGGCCTCCGCGGCTTCGAGAAGGCCAAGCCGGCCCAGCTCTCGGGCGGCATGCGCCAGCGCGTGTCGATCGCGCGGTGCCTGATCCTCAAGCCCGAGGTCCTGCTGCTCGACGAGCCGTTCGGCGCCCTCGACGACATGACGCGGCAGAAGCTCAACCTCGAGCTGCTGCGGATCTGGACCGAGAAGCCCGCCACGACGCTCCTCGTCACGCACGGCATCTCGGAGGCGATCTTCCTCTCGGACCGCGTCGCGGTGATGAGCCCGCGCCCGGGACGGGTGAAGGAGATCATCGACATCGACCTCCCCCGCCCGCGCACCCCCGAGATGCAGCGCACCCCCGAGTTCCACGCCTACGTCGACCAGGCCTCCGAGCTGCTGTTCGGCGACGGCGGCGCGGCCGCGGACGACCGCGTCTAGGAGGCATTGTGGCCACCACGCTCCCCGCGGCCCCGCGCCGCACCCTGTCCCTGCCTCCGTGGCTCACCGGGCTGATCGGCGTCGCCGCGATCGTCGCCGTCTGGTGGATCGTGGCGCTCGTCACCGCGCCCACCGGCGCCGCGACCTACGCGCCCGTCCCCACTCCCGTGCAGGTCGTGCAGACCGCGATGGAGGACGGCGCCGGCTTCTACTGGCGCAACTTCTCCGTCACGATCGGCGAGGCGGCCGTCGGCTACTTCTGGGGCAACCTCCTCGCGCTCGTGCTCTCGGCGCTCGTGCTGGTCCTGCCCTGGCTGGAGGGGGTCGTCTCGCAGCTCGCGGTCATCACCTACTGCGTGCCGATCGTCGCCATCGGAGCGATCGTGCTGCTGATCCTCGGCGGTGCGGACGCTCCCGGGAAGGCGAGCGCGACGGCGATCTTCCTGGCCGGCCTCTCGGTGTTCTTCACCACGGTCGTCGGCAGCCTGCTCGGGCTGAAGGCGGCCGACAAGGCGGCGCTCGACGTCGTCACGGTCTACGGGGGCTCGCGGTTCACCCAGCTGCGCAAGGTCCGTCTGATCGCGGCGCTGCCCAACATCCTGTCGGCGCTGCAGATCGCGGTGCCCGCGGCCTTCCTCGGCGCGATCCTCGGCGAGTACTTCGGCAAGATCGAGACGGGCGTGGGCCCGATCCTGGTCGCGGCGCAGGTCTCGCTGAACTCGCCCCGCGTCTGGGCGCTCTTCCTCCTCTGCGCGGGCGTCGCGCTCCTCGGCTACGGCATCGTCGGACTGATCGGGCGCCTCATCGCGCCCTGGTCCTCCGGAAAGCGGGCATGACCATGACGACCACCGTCCCCGACCGCACGGAGCAGTCCACGGCCACGTCGATCCTCGCGGTCGACGAGCTGCGCCGCCAGCTGCGCACGGCCGCCCTCGGCGCGACTCTCAAGAGCCTGCGCAAGAGCCTGCTCGTCGCCCTGTCGACGATCGTGATCGTGCTGGCGATCTGGATCGGCGTGGTCCTCTTCAGCGGGGTCTCGCCCTACGTGGTCAAGGGCCCGTGGGACGTCTGGCAGCACCTGGTGACCGATGCGAAGGCCGCGGAGCACCGCGCCGAGCTGGGCGGCCTCTTCGCCGTGACCATGGGCGACGCACTGATCGGCTTCGCGGCCGGCCTGGTCGTGGCGATCCTCGGCGCGATCCTGTTCCGCCTGTCGAAGGGCATCGAGCACGCGCTGATGCCGTTCGCGATGCTGCTGCGCTCGGTGCCGCTGATCGCGATGGCGCCGCTGATCATCCTGGTCTTCGGGACCGGCTCGATCGCCTCGGTCGCGGTCATCGGCGGGATCGTCGTCCTGTTCCCCGCGCTGGTGACGATCGCCTTCGGCCTCAACAACGCCTCCCCGCAGATGCTCGACGTGGTCGCGGTCTACGGCGGCAGCACCCTCACCGCGATCCGCAAGGTCGCCATCCCCGGCTCGCTGCCCTCGCTCTTCGCCGCGATCCGCATCTCGGTGCCCGGAGCGATCACGGGCGCGCTGCTCGCCGAGTGGCTCTCCACCGGTGCGGGCATCGGCGGGGCGATCAACGCCTGGTCCGCCCAGGCCCGGTTCGCGGACGTCTGGTCGGCGGTCGTGCTCGTGACCGGCGTCTCGCTCGTGCTCTACATGCTCGTGCAGGTGCTCGAGACCTTCGTCCTCTCCCGGATGTCCCTCTCCCTCACCTGACCCCGTCGCTTTCCCCCTTCCGCGGGACGCCACTCGAGTGCGGCTCGCCCGGTGGGTCGCATACCCGGGTGGCGTCTCGCGGGAAGGGGAGGGCAGGGGGAGCGGAGCGACGGGGCCCGGTCAGACGGTGACGATCGCGTCGACGCGGTGGCCGGCCAGCACCTCGCGGCCGCCGAGCCCGTCGAGCTCCATGACCACCGCGATCCCCTCGAGGCTCCACCCTGCGCGCTCGATCAGGCGGCGGCTCGCGTCGAGCGTGCCCCCGGTCGCCAGCACGTCGTCGACCAGCAGCAGCCGCGAGCCGCGGGGCGCCGCGTCCTCGTGCACCTCCAGCATCGTCTCGCCGTACTCGAGGGTCGCCTGCTCGCGCAGCACGGCCCGCGGGAGCTTGCCGGGCTTGCGGATGGTGACGACGCCGAGACCCGCCGAGTAGGCGGCCGCTGCGGCGAGCAGGAAGCCGCGCGCCTCCACGCCCGCGATCGCGTCGATCCGGCCGCGGTAGGGCTCGATCAGCGCGTCGGCCACCGCCCGCAGGGCCTCGCCGTCGCCGAAGACCGGCGTGAGGTCGCGGAAAAGGATGCCCGGGCTCGGGAAGTCCGGGACGACGGCGGTGAGACGGTCGACGTGGTCGGCGGCGGTCGTGGTCACGGGGAACCTCCGGGTCGGCGGGTGCGCCCGGGCCGTCCGGCGATCGGGCCCTGGGAGTCTACGACCGGCCGCGGTCTCCTGCGCTTCGGAGGCGGTCAGTAGACTCCTTCCCGACCGCTCCCGTCTCCGGGAGCCCACCCGTCAAGAGGAGATAGTTGTGGCCCTTATCGAGGCAGTCGTCGCCCGAGAAATTCTGGACTCCCGTGGCAACCCCACGGTCGAGGTCGAGGTCCTGCTCGAGGACGGCGCGTCCTCGCGAGCGGCCGTCCCGTCCGGCGCCTCCACCGGCGCGTTCGAGGCGTACGAGCTCCGCGACGGCGACTCCGACCGCTACCTCGGCAAGGGCGTGCAGAAGGCCGTCGACGCCGTCATCGACGAGATCGGCCCGGCCATCGAGGGCTTCGACGCCACCGACCAGCGCCTCGTCGACGCCGAGCTGATCGAGCTCGACGGCACCGAGAACAAGTCCCGCCTGGGCGCGAACGCGATCCTCGGCGTCAGCCTCGCCGTGGCCAAGGCCGCCGCGCAGTCGTCGGACCTCGACCTGTTCCGCTACGTCGGCGGCCCGAACGCGCACACCCTGCCCGTGCCGCTGATGAACATCATCAACGGAGGCGCGCACGCCGACACCGGCGTCGACATCCAGGAGTTCATGGCCGTCCCGCTGGGCGCCGAGTCCTTCTCCGAGGGCCTGCGCTGGGGCGTCGAGATCTACCACGCGCTCAAGGCGCAGCTGAAGAAGGCCGGCTTCGCCACCGGCCTCGGCGACGAGGGCGGCTTCGCCCCCGACCTGCCCACCAACCGCGAGGCGCTCGACTTCATCCTCAAGGCCGTCGAGGCCGCCGGCTTCACCCCCGGCAAGGACATCGGGCTCGCGCTCGACGTCGCCTCCTCGGAGTTCTACGAGGACGGCGCCTATACGTTCGAGGGCAAGAAGCTCTCGGCCGAGGAGCTCTCCTCCTACTACGCCGACCTCGTCGCCAACTACCCGCTGGTCTCGATCGAGGACCCGCTGGACGAGGACGACTGGGCCGGCTGGACCCACCTCACCGCGGCCATCGGCGACAAGGTGCAGCTCGTCGGAGACGACCTGTACGTCACCAACCCGGTGCGCCTCGCCCGCGGCATCGCCGAGAAGGCCGGCAACTCGATCCTGGTCAAGGTGAACCAGATCGGCACGCTCACCGAGACGCTCGACGCCGTGGCCCTGGCCCAGCGCAACGGCATGACCGCGATCCTCTCGCACCGCTCCGGCGAGACCGAGGACACCACCATCGCCGACCTCGCGGTCGCGGTGGACGGCGGCCAGATCAAGACCGGCGCCCCGGCCCGCTCGGACCGCGTCGCGAAGTACAACCAGCTGCTGCGCATCGAGGAGATCCTGGGAGGTGCGGCGACCTACGCGGGTCGCTCCGCCTTCCCGCGCTTCTCCGCGTAGTCTCGGCACGCCGGACCGGCCCCGGAGCCCAGCACTTCGGTGCGGGCGCCGGGGCCGCTCCACTTCCCCCGCCGCGATCGAGGAGGCACCAGCCCATGGCCCGTCCGCCCCGCCGCCCCTCCGCTCCCGGGCCGGGAGCGGAGGGGCGGCGGGGCGGACGGGCCATGGG
>NZ_PSVK01000017.1:0-65462 GCF_002931115.1 Rathayibacter sp. AY1E6
GTTCGCGGTGGCGCGGGGGCGCGGGGCGGCGGCGGGGTCGGGCGTCTGAGCGGCGGTCCGCTCCTCCGTGTTCGTCATGGCTCCCATTGTCCTCCTCCGCACGGCCGCGGGGGCCGCCACGGGCCGAGCGGGGGAGGAGGACGGGGAGTCGGCGTCCGGGGAGGAGCGTCAGGACGCGTCCTTCACCATCCCGCGGACCGAGAGCTGGACGACCAGCGGCCGGTGGTCGCTCCCGGCGTCGTCGCGGTCGTCGACGACCTGGTAGCCCGAGACCTCCCAGCGTCCCGAGAAGAGGACGTGGTCGATCGGGGCGCCGAGCGCGGGCGGGACCGAGGACGGCCAGGTGCCCAGGGCGGCGCCGCCCGCGACGGTCCCCGCGTCGCGGCAGCCGCCCAGCGCGGCCGAGCCCGGCAGCCCGGTCCAGTGGTCGACCGTGGAGTTCAGATCGCCGAGGACCACGACGTCCTCCTCCGCGGAGCAGAGCGCGGAGACCGAGAGCAGATCGCTCCGCCACTCCGCGAGGCGCGAGGGGATCGGCGCCATGGTGTGCACCGCGGCGAGGACGGGGCGCTCGGGAGTGTCGGGGCGTGCGACGAGGGACGGTGTCGATCCGGTGACGACCGCGGCGGTGTCGACGCTGTAGCCGCCGAGCGAGGGGGAGAGCAGCAGGGCCGCCCCGTCCTCGGCGCCCGACCCGGCGTAGTGGAGGGTCATCGACATCCCCTGGGCGCTGAGCGCGTTCACGACGTCCTGCGCGTGCGTCTGCGAGACCTCGAGGAGGGCGATGCCGTCGACCGCGCTCTCCCGGGCGAGCGAGGCGATCGTGTCGACGGGCACGCCGTCGTGCAGCACGTTCCAGGTCGCGAGGCGCACGTCGGCGAGGCGGTGGGCGCGCGGAGCGGCGGAGTCGTAGCCCCGCGCTCCCTGCACTCCCGCGAGCACGAGCGCGAAGACGACGCCGAGCGCCGCGAGGGCCAGCGCGAGGCGCCTGACCGGAGCGACGAGGACCGCGATCACGACCAGGACAGCGGCGAGCCCGACGGCCGCCGCGCCCGTCGCGAGCCGGAACGGCACCAGCTGGGCGAAGGGGGCCTCCCGGGCGATCCCGAAGAAGCCGGGCGCCGCGACCACCAGCAGAGCGATCGCCACGCTCACCGCCACCGCGGTCTTCACCAGTCTCGTCCCCATCGCCGCCCAGGCTACTAGGGCATCGGAGGGCTCGCAGGCGGCGCGTCTACGATGAGCGCATGCATGTCGACGGGGGCCGTTACGACCTCCACACCCACTCCGTCGTCTCCGACGGCACCGAGACTCCGGCCGTCCTGGTGCGGGCCGCGGCCGCGGCCGGGCTCGCCGGAGTGGCGCTCACCGACCACGACACGACCGGCGGCTGGGCCGAAGCGCTCGCCGCGGCCGAGGAGGCGGGCATCGACCTGCTGCCCGGCATGGAGCTCTCCTCCCGCGTCGGCTGGGCCAGCGTCCACGTCCTCGCGTACCTCGTCGATCCGGCGGATCCGGGGCTCGTGGCCGAGACCGCGCGCATCCGCTCGGCCCGCACGCACCGCGCGGAGGCGATCGTCACCGCGATCGCGGCCGACTACGACCTCACCTGGGACGACGTCCTCGCCCAGACCAGCCCGGGCACGACCATCGGGCGTCCGCACATCGCCGACGCGCTCGTCGCCCGCGGCCTGGCCACCGACCGCTCCGCGGCCTTCGCGGGGATCCTCGACTGGCGCGGCGGCTACTACCGCCCGCACTACGCGCCCGACCCGGTCGACGCCGTGCGCCTGGTCCGCGCGGCGGGCGGGGTCCCGGTCATCGCGCACCCGGCCGCGAGCGCCCGCGGGATCGCGGTCGAGTCGATCCTCCCGCAGCTCGTCGACGCCGGCCTGTTCGGCCTCGAGGTCGAGCACCGCGAGAACACGGCCGACGGCAAGCGCCGCCTGCGCGAGCTCGCCGAGCAGTACTCGCTCGTCACCACGGGCTCGAGCGACTACCACGGCACGGGCAAGCCCAACCGCCTGGGCGAGAACACGACCGCGCGCGCGACCGTCGACGCGATCCGCTCCTCCGCCCGCTGAGTCGCGGAGAGCCGCTGACAGGCGGAGAGCCGCCGGATCACCGTGACCGCTGAGAGGCGGAGAGCCGCTGAGTCGCGGGAGAGCCGCTGAGACGCCGAGAGCCCGCCCTCCCGCGACGGATCGCGGGGGGACGGGCTCGGGGCGCGGAGGCTCAGGCCTGCGCGTCGGGGCGCGGCGAGCGGCGGCGCGACCGGGTGCGGCGGCGCGGCTCGCTGTTGCCGTCGTGGTGCTCCTTGCTCTCGCTCGAGGGAGCGGGGCCGGTCTGCTGCGGAGCGGTCGAGTCGGCGGAGTCCGAGCGGGTGCGGCGACGCGGCGGCCGGTCGCCCCGCTCGGAGCGCTCGCCGCGGTCGGAGCGCTCGCCCCGGTCCGGGCGCGCGTCGGCCTTCGCCTCGGCGGGGATCGGGGTCGGCTTCAGCCGTCCCTTGGTCCCCGCGGGGATGTCGAGGTCGGTGTAGAGGTGCGGCGACGACGAGTAGGTCTCGACCGGGTCGGGCTGGCCGAACTCCAGCGCCCGGTTGATGAGGGCCCACTTGTGCAGGTCCTCCCAGTCGACGAAGGTCACCGCGATGCCGGTCTTGCCCGCGCGCCCGGTGCGGCCGACGCGGTGCAGGTAGGTCTGGTCGTCGTCCGGGATCGTGTGGTTGATCACGTGGGTGACGTCGTTCACGTCGATGCCGCGCGCGGCGACGTCGGTGGCGATCAGGATGTCCTTCTTGCCGGCCTTGAACGCCGCCATCGCGCGCTCGCGCTGCTCCTGGTTGAGGTCTCCGTGCACGGCCGCCGCGTTGAAGCCGCGGTCGTTGAGCTCCTCGACGATGCGGGCCGCGGCGCGCTTCGTGCGGGTGAAGATGACGGTCTTGCCGCGGCCCTCGGACTGCAGGATGCGCGCGATGACCTCGTCCTTGTCGAGCGAGTGCGCCCGGTAGACGATGTGCTTGATGTTCGCCTGCGTGATGCCCTCGTCGGGGTCGGTCGCGCGGATGTGGATGGGCTTGTTCATGAAGCGGCGCGCGAGCGCGACGATCGCGCCCGGCATCGTCGCCGAGAAGAGCATGGTGTGGCGGGTGGGCGGCGTCTGCGCGAACAGCTTCTCGATGTCCGAGAGGAAGCCCAGGTCGAGCATCTTGTCGGCCTCGTCGAGGACCATCACCTGCACGTTGGCGAGCGAGAGCAGGCGCTGCCCGGCGAGGTCCAGGAGGCGGCCGGGGGTGCCGACGACGATCTGCGCGCCGGCCTTCAGCTGCTCGATCTGGCCCTCGTAGGCCTTGCCGCCGTAGATCGAGACGATCTTGGTCGGCCGGTTGGAGGCGGCCAGCTCGATGTCCTCGGTGACCTGCACGGCGAGCTCGCGGGTCGGGACGACGATGAGCGCCTTGACGCCCGGCTCCGGGTCGGTGCCGAGGGCCTGGATGAGGGGGAGGCCGAAGCCGAAGGTCTTGCCGGTGCCGGTCTTGGCCTGGCCGATGATGTCCTGCTTCTGCAGGGCCAGGGGGATCGTCTGCTCCTGGATGGGGAACGGCTCGAGGATGCCCTTGGCGGCGAGTGCGGCGACGATGTCGTCGTCGATGTTCAGATCGGAGAAAGTCACGGAGTGAAGCGCCTGTCGTGTCGAACGGTCTACGCCCCTGTACGACTCCGGGCGCAGGGTCACCGATCCAACGCCGGTGACATCCCGGCGAGTCTACTGCTCCCGGCCCCGCCGGCCCCGGAACCCCGCTCCTCCGGCGCCCTATGCTGAGGAAATGGCTGCCTGGTTCCGACGTCGACGTCCCCTGCTCGAGGTGCCCCGCCTGACGCCCCGCGGGGAGTCGAGCCAGAAGCGCGACCGCGTCGACCTCGCCGACCTCACCCCCGAGGTGCTGCCCTACCTCGGCCAGGTTGCCTACCTCCAGCTCGCGGTGTTCGAGGTGCTGGCGCGCGCCGTCGCCGAGACCGACGACCTCGCGGACAAGGAGGCCATCTCCTCCGCCGCCGGCACGGCGCTCGCGAAGCACCACGCGGTCGTCGCCGAGCTGCGCCGCCGCGACGTGGAGCCCGGCGAGGCCATGACTCCGTTCCGCCCCGCGATCGACACCTTCGAGCGGCTCACCCGCGGTGCGGACCTCCACGAGACGCTGCTCTCGGCGTACATCACGGCGGGCCTGCTCGACGACTTCTTCATCCGCCTCACCGGCGGGCTGCCCACCGACGTGGGGCCGCGCATCGCGCAGACGCTCGGCGCGGACACGGGCGTCGACGGCGTGATCGCGATCCTCCGCCGCGAGATCGCCGCGGACGAGCGCCTGGGCTCGCGCCTGGCCGTCTGGGGCCGCCGCCTGGTGGGCGACACCCTTCTCGTGGCGCGCTCCGCGCTGATGGGGTCGGGCAACCACGACTCCGACGAGTCGCGGATCGAGCCGGTGTTCACCGAGCTCATCGCCTCGCACACGCGCCGGATGGACGCGCTGGGGCTCACGGCCTGACGGTTCCCGGCGTCGCACTGCCCCGGAATCCGGAACGACGGAGGCGCGGAAGTCCGAGGACTCCCGCGCCTCCGGCTCGGATCAGGGGGCGACGCGTCCCGAGAGCATCGCCTGCAGGGAGGCCTCGTCGCGGCGGGCGCGGCTGCGCCCGAGCGAGAGGCCGACCGGGACGACGACCACGGCGGTCGCGACGAGGGACAGGACCCAGATCAGGCCGCCGTCCCACGGCAGGCCCGCCCAGGTCAGTGCGACCCAGACGACTGCGGCGACGAGGCCGCCGATCGCCGGGACCAGCACGGAGCCGTGCAGGTGCCGGTGCGGCAGCCCGTAGCGCGCGGCGAGACCGATCAGGACCCCGAACAGGGTGATGAAGAGGAGCTCCACGACGTGTCCGCCCGGGACGCTCTAGGCGACGAAGCCGACGCGGCGCGACTCCTCGGAGCCGACCTCGACGAAGGCGATGGTGGCGGTCGGGACGATGTAGATCTTGCCCTTCTCGTCGCGGAGGCGGAGGACGGCGGTGCCGGCCTCGAGAGCGGTGGTCACCGTCTTCTCGACCTCGGTCACGGACATCGACGACTCGAAGTTGAGCTCGCGCGGGGTGTTGACCATTCCAATACGGATTTCCACCAGCAGTGCCTTTCGGGAGGGGACGAGGGTGTCAGGATACGGGACCGCGCTCGGACGACCGCGCCGGTTTCGCGGTGAGCGGAGCGGGCGGCCGGGGCTCCCGGCGGGGACGGGCGGGAGTGTCGGACCCGGTGGCTACCGTGGTCGTGTGACCGCTCCCGCGACCCCCGCTCCCTCCACCGCAGCCTCCGTCGGCGAGGCGCTCCCGGGCGAGCCCGCGGTCGTGCTGGACGACTCCCAGCGCGCGGTGCTCGCGCTGCCCGAGGGCCGCAGCGCCGCCGTGCTCGGGGCGCCGGGGACGGGCAAGACCACGACGGTCGTCGAGCTGGTCGCCGAGCGCGTCCTCGAGCGGGGGTACCCGCCCGAGTCGGTCGTGGTGCTCGCGGCCAGCCGCACCGCCGCCACCGCCCTGCGCGACGTGCTCGCCCTGCGGCTGGGAGTGCCGACCCGGGGCCCGCTCGCCCGGACCGCGACCTCGCTCGCGTTCGAGGCGGTCACCTCCTCCGCCAAGGAGCGAGGCCTCGAGCGGCCGACCCTCCTGACCGGCGGCGAGCAGGACGCACTCCTGTCGGAGCTCGTCGAGGGCCACCTCGAGGAGGGGACCGGCCCGCGGTGGCCGGAGGAGTTCAGCCCCGAGGTGCTGCGGCTGCGGACCTTCCGGACCGAGCTCCGCGAGTTCGGGATGCGGGCGACCGAGCACGGGCTCGACTCGGACGCGATCCGCGCCCTCGGGATCGACGCGGAGCGAGGGGAGTGGAGCGCGGCGGCCGACGTGCTCGACGAGCTGCGCGAGGTGGTCGAGTGGATGGCGCCCCAGGCGGGGACCCGCCTGGACGCTGCGGAGTTCGCGGCCTATGCGGCCGAGGCGATCCGCGCGGGCGAGGGCGGCGAGCGGATCGACGCGCTGCGTCTGGTCGTCGTCGACGACCTCCAGGAGGCGAGCGAGTCGACGCTCGTGCTGCTGCGGGCGCTGACGGAGCGCGGGGTGACCGTGATCGCGCTGGGCGATCCGGACGTGGCGACCAGCGCCTACCGCGGCGCGGCCTCCGACACCCTCGGCCGGTTCGCCGCGAGCATCGGCGCGTCCGACGTCGAGACGCTGGTGCTCGCGCGCGTGCACCGCCACTCGGCCGCGCTGCGGGCGGTCGTGTCCGCGGCTACCGAGCGGATCGGCACCGCGGCGGCCGGCCGGCAGCGGGCGGCGGTCGCGGCTCCGGCCCCCGAGGCGGGCCCGGCGCCCGTCCTGGTGCTGCACGCCCCGACGGCGGCGCGGGAGGCGGCGACGGTGGCGCGGCTGCTGCGCGAGCGGCGGCTGCGCGACGGAGTGCCGTGGCGGCGGATGGCGGTCGTCGTCCGCTCCGGAGCCGCGGTCCAGCCGCTGGTGAAGGCGCTCGCGGTGGCGGAGGTGCCGACCCGCTCCGTGCTCGCCGGACGGGCGCTGCGCGACGATCACGCGGCCCGGGCGCTGCTCGTGCTGGTCGGCGTCGCGATCGGCGAGCGGCCCCTCGACGCGGAGCTCGCGGCGGAGCTGCTGCTCGGCCCTTTCGGCGGGGTCGACCGGCTGGGGCTGCGCAGGCTCCGGCTCGCGCTCCGGGCGGAGGAGCTGGCCGGCGGCGGCATCCGCGCGAGCGACCCGCTGCTGGTCGAGGCCCTCGCCGCGCCCGGCCGATTCGCGACCATCGACTCCGCTCCCGCCCG
Organism: Rathayibacter sp. AY1E6; assembly: GCF_002931115.1. NCBI lineage: Bacteria > Bacillati > Actinomycetota > Actinomycetes > Micrococcales > Microbacteriaceae > Rathayibacter > Rathayibacter sp. AY1E6. The sequence goes on from NZ_PSVK01000017.1 coordinate 6,875, forward strand.
GCAGGCCGAGCGGCTGGCCGTGACGATCGACCGGGTCCGCCGCCTGCACGAGGAGGGGGGCTCGATCGAGGAGCTCCTGTGGTCGGCGTGGGAGTCCAGCCGCGTCGCGTCCTCCTGGCGCGAGCTCGCCCTCGGCACCGGCCTGACCGCCGCCGAGGCCAACCGCAACCTCGACGGCGTGGTCGCCCTCTTCAGCGCCGCGCGCCGGTTCGTGGAGCGGGCGACCGGGCACTCCGCGATCGGCTTCGTCACCGAGATCCTCGAGGCGGAGGTCCCCGAGGACACTCTCGCTCCGCGCTCCGTCGAGGACGCGGTCCTCATCGGCACGCCCTCCTCGGTCGTCGGCCTGGAGTTCGACGTCGTGGTGGTGGCGCGGCTGCAGGACGGCGTCTGGCCCAACCTCCGCCAGCGCGGCTCGCTGCTCGATCCGGACGGCCTGCTGCGGCACGCCCGCGGCGAGGGCGGACTGCCGCTCGACGCCCGCAAGGCCACTCTCGACGACGAGCTCCGGATGTTCGCCCTGGCCGCCTCGCGCGCCCGGCGGCAGCTGGTGCTCAGCGCCGTCGCGGGCGAGGACGAGACGCCCTCCCTCTTCTTCCGGCTCACCCCGCCGGACGCGCCGCGGCTCGATCCGGCCTCCGCGGTGCCGCTCACGCTGCGCGGGGCGGTGGCGGCGCTGCGCCGGACCGCCACCACACCGGACTCGACCGAGGCTCCCGCCGCCATCCGAGGGCTCAGCGCCCTGGCGCTCGCGGAGGTCCCCGGCGCCGACCCCTCCTCCTGGTCCGGGGTGCTCGAGCCCTCGACCACGGAGCCGCTCTTCGACGTCGGCGACCCCGAGCGTCCCGTCTCCGTCTCGCCGAGCCGCCTCGAGGCCTTCGAGCGGTCCCCTCTGGACTGGTTCGTCGACGCCGTCTCCGGCTCCACGACGAGCACGGCGATGGGGGTCGGCACCCTCGTGCACTGGGTCCTCGAGAACGCCGAGCGGCCCGATCCGCAGGAGCTGTGGGCGGCTCTCGAGTCGCGGTGGCCCGAGCTGGTCTTCGAGTCGCCCTGGCTGGGGGAGCGGCAGAAGCGCGTCACACGGCGGCTGATCGACGGCCTCGCGGGCTACCTCGCCGACTTCGAGCGCGGGGGAGGCGTGGTGCTCGGCCGCGAGCAGCAGTTCGAGCTCGACGTCCCGCCCGCCCGGGTGCGGGGCTCGATCGACCGCGTCGAGCGCGCGCCCGACGGCTCCGTCACGATCGTCGATCTCAAGACGGGCCGCAGCACCCCCCGCAAGGACGACATCGCCGAGCACGCGCAGCTGGGCAGCTATCAGCTCGCCGTCGCCGAAGGGGCGATCGAGGCGGCCGACCCGGCCGACGGGGGAGGCGCGAAGCTGCTCTTCGTGGCGACGGGAGTGCGCGGGAAGCCGTACCGCGAGGTGGTCCAGGAGCGCTTCGGCGAGGAGGAGCTGGAGCGGCTGCGCGACCGCGTCCGCGCCGCGGCCCTGGGCATGGCCGCGGCGGGCTTCTCGGGCCTGCTCGACGCGACCCCGTTCTCCCCCGGCGACGCCCTGCGGTACCGCATCCACGCGGTGCCCGAGGTCCCGGGGGACGGACTCCTGGCGATCGACGAGGTCGACGAGACAGAGGACCCGGAGGACTCCGAGGAGCCGGGTCCCGATGCGCCGGCCGATCCTTCCGGCCCCGCCGACCCCGACCCCTCCGCCGTCCTCGAGGAGGAGCTGCCGTGATCGACGCCCTGGCCATCGCCGAGCGCCTCGACCTGCGCCCGCCCACCGCCGAGCAGCGCGCCGTCATCGAGGCGCCGCTCGAGCCTGCCCTGGTGGTCGCCGGTGCCGGCAGCGGCAAGACCGAGACGATGGCGAACCGCGTCCTCTGGCTCCTCGCGAACGGCCACGCGGCGCCGTCGGAGGTGCTCGGCCTCACCTTCACCCGCAAGGCGGCGGCCGAGCTCGGCGAGCGCATCGGGCGGAGGATCGACCAGCTCGGCGCGGCGGGCCTGCTCCCGCTCGCGCCCGGGCAGTCGGCGCCCGACCCGTTCGAGGCCGCCACCGTCTCGACCTACAACGCCTTCGCGAACACGATCTTCCGCGACAACGCAGCCCTGGTCGGCCGCGAGGGGGATGCGACCGTGCTCTCCGAGGCCTCCGCCTGGCATCTCGCGCGGGGAGTCGTGGCCGACACGGCCGATCCGCGCATCCTCGAGGTGGAGGCAGGCATCGACCGGCTGACCGACCTCGTCGTCTCGCTCGCGCACGACCTCGCCGACAACCTCGCCGATCCGGCCGCGGTCGCCGCGTTCGCCGAGGACTTCCTCCGCCTGGGCGAGCTGCCGCGCGGAGGCAGCGGCTCGGGGCTCTACCGCGAGCTCGAGAAGGCGCTGCAGGCCGTGGGCGCGCTGCCGGTGCTGACGGCGCTCGCCGAGCGGTTCCAGGAGGCGAAGGCCGAGCGCGGCTTCGTCGAGTTCTCGGACCAGGTGGCCCTCGCGCTGCGGATCGTCGACCGGGTGCCGCGGATCGTGGACGAGCACCGCGCGAGGTACCGGGTGGTGCTCCTCGACGAGTACCAGGACACCTCCGTGCTGCAGACCCGCCTCCTCTCGCGGCTCTTCGCCGGGCAGGGAGTGATGGCCGTGGGCGACCCGCACCAGTCGATCTACGGCTGGCGCGGTGCGAGCGCCGAGGGGCTCGGCCGCTTCGGCACCGATTTCGGGGGAGCGGGCCGCTTCTCCCTCAGCACGAGCTGGCGCAACGGCCGCCGCGTGCTGACCGCCGCGAACGCGATCGTGGAGCCGCTGTCGGCGGGGAGCGCGGTCGCGGTCGACACGCTGAGCGCGGGTCCTCAGGCCTCCGAGCACCCGGTCGAGCTCACCTTCCCCGAGACGATCGAGGAGGAGGCGGACGACGTCGCCGCCTGGTTCGCCGGGCGCCTGCGCCAGAGCGCCGAGCCGCCGTCGGCCGCGGTGCTCTTCCGGGTGCGCGCGCACATGGACCGCTTCGCCGCCGCGCTGGCGAAGCACGGCGTCCGGTACCACATCCTCGGCATCGGGGGCCTGTTGCGGCAGCCCGAGATCGCCGACCTCGTCGCCGCGCTCACCGTGGTCGAGGACCCGGCCGCCGGCAGCGAGCTCGTCCGCCTCCTGGCCGGCGCCCGCTGGCGTCTGGGCGTCCGCGATCTCAAGGCGCTGCGCGACCTCGCCTCGTGGCTCGCGGCGCGCGACCACGCGCACAGGCTGTTTCCGGAGGAGGTGCGCGAGCGGATGCGCGCCTCCGTCACCGAGGGAGAGGGCGGCTCGATCGTCGAGGCCCTCGACTTCATCGCGGCGCGCCGCCCCGGCGACGACGGGCGCATCGACCACTCCGCGCTCGGCGGGTTCAGCGCCGAGGGCCTGCGGCGCCTGCACGAGGCGGGCACCCTGTTCGCCCGGCTGCGCGCCCGGGCCGGGCTCGACCTCCTCGACTTCGTCACCCTGGTCGAGCAGGAGCTGGGCCTGGACATCGAGGTCGAGGCGAACGAGTCGCGCGGGGACGGCCGCGCCAACCTCGAGGCCTTCCGCGAGGCGGTGGCCGGGTACCTGCAGACGGACGACCGCGGCGCCGGCACCGGCTCCTCCCTCCGCGGATTCCTCCGATGGCTCGTCCTCGCGGACAAGCGCGACGGCCTGGCCCCGCGACCGGAGGACCCGGAGCCGGGGACGGTGCAGCTGCTGACGATCCACGGCTCCAAGGGTCTGGAGTGGGACCTCGTCGCCGTCCCGCGGATGGTCGACGGCGAGCTCCCCGGCACGCCGGTCGAGGGCTTCCGCGGGTGGGTCAGACTGGGTGCGATGCCCTACGCGTTCCGCGGCGACGCCGCCGAGCTCCCCGATCTCGCCTGGCGCGGCTGCAGCACGCAGAAGGAGGTCGTCGACGCGATCGGAGCGTTCGGCGACACCCTCCGCGAGCGCAACGAGGCGGAGGAGCGGCGTCTCGCCTACGTGGCCGTCACGCGGGCGCGTCACCACCTCCTGCTCAGCGGCTCGTGGTGGGCCGGCCAGGCCAAGCCGCGCGGACCGGGCGTCTTCCTCCGCGACCTCGAGGAGGCCGGCACGATCCCGCCGCTGCCGACCGAGCCCGCGAACGAGGAGAACCCGCTCGAGCGGGCCCCGCGCACGTTCCGCTGGCCCCACGATCCGCTCGGCTCCCGCGGCGACCGGGTCCGCGCCGCCGCCGCCCGGGTCCGCAGCGCCGAGCCCGCTCTGCTCGGAGCGCACGGCGACGACATCCGCCTGCTGCTCGCCGAGCGGGCGGTGCGGCTGGCCGGGGGCGAGCGCACGCCGCTGCCCACCCGCATCCCCGCCTCCCGGTTCAAGGACATCGTCAGCACTCCGGACGAGGTCGCCGCGCAGCTGCGTCGGCCGATGCCGGAGCGCCCCTACCGGCAGACCCGGCTCGGCACGACCTTCCACTCCTGGGTCGAGAACCGCTTCGGCGTCCAGGGCGGGGCGGAGGCGGTCGACACCTTCCCCGACGAGCTCGACGACGCCGGCCCCGCGAGCGTCGAGCAGGAGCGGCTCGACGCCCTGATCGCCACGTTCGAGCGCTCGGAGTGGGCCGACCGGCGCCCGGAGGCGGTCGAGATCGAGATCCACCTCCAGCTCGCCGGCCACGTCGTCGTCTGCAAGCTCGACGCGGTGTACCCGACGGAGGACGGCGTGCAGATCGTCGACTGGAAGACCGGGCGGGCGCCGAAGGACGCCGCCGACCTCGAGCTCAAGCAGTTCCAGCTCGCGCTGTACCGGCTCGCCTACTCGCGCTGGCGGGGGGTGCCGCTCGAGAGCGTCGACGCCGTGTTCTACTTCGTCGCCGACGACCTCGTGCTGCGGCCCGAGCGGTTCTACTCCGAGCGCGAGCTCGCGGAGTCGCTCTCCTCGGCGACGGGAGCGAGCCCGCGGCCGTGAGCGGAGGAGCCCGTGCGGGCTCCCGGCGTGCGGTTGAGCAGCTCCTCGACCTCCGAGACCTCCAGCACCGGGCCGGTGTCGGTCGAGAGGGGCGCGGAGAGGTCGCCGAGCACGCTGTCCACCAGCGTGTCGAGCATGGCGACCGCGTCGTCCACGATGGCGGAGTCGTCGGTCTCGGTGCCGTGCAGCAGCCAGCGGGCGAGTTCGAGCTCGGCGTAGAGCTGGGCGCGCTGGCGGATCGTGCGGTCCACTGCTCCCGCGCGCATCCGGGAGTAGGCGGAGAGCGCCGTCTCGGAGCCCGGGGCGCTCAGCAGCCAGTGCAGGTCGCGCGCCGGATCGCCGACCCGCAGCGCCGCCCAGCCGAGCACGGCCGCGACGACGTCGCCCGAGCGGAGGAAGGAGTCGGCGGTCATCGAGCCGTTCACCACGGTCGGGTCGAACTGCCAGAGCGCCTCGTCGGAGGAGGCCGACTCCCAGCGCGCGACGAGCGCCGCCGGGACGTGGCCGGTGTCGGCCGCGCGCTCGATCACCGCGACCGTCTCGTTCACGCTGTCGCGCGCGGTCGCGATCGGCAGGCCCGCCTCCTGGACGAACGACACCGGGAGCGAGTGGATCGCCCCGACGGCCCGGCCGATCGAGTCCGCGAGCCCGCTCTGCGCGGCCACGTCGTCGATGAGGACGCGATCTCCCTCGAGGTACTCGTAGACGACCGCGCGGGTGCCGTCGAACGGCGTCTGCCCGACGCTCTCCTGCAGATCGAAGGGCAGGCGGCTGCGGATGCCGGCGGTCAGCGCTCGGAGCGCGAAGAGGTCGCCGAGCTGCTCCTGCTCCGCGAGCGCGGACGTGGGAACGCGCACGACGAGGCGGGCGCCCTCGCGCGTCGTCAGCAGGGCGGAGTCGAAGTCGCCGTGCGTCGAGGAGGTGAAGGGGCGCGCGGAGCGGACGTCGAGGCCCTCGACGGCCGAGGTGGCCAGCGCGGCTAGAGTGAGATGGGATCTGGCCATGGTTTCCAGGGTAGGCGGCTCGTGCCCGGCCGGCCCGCCGCCACGCGCTGTCCCGCCGATGCCGTCGAAGGCCCGCGACAGCGGTCCTCGCGGCCCCCGTCACGAAATGAGCCCCGGATGTCACTGCCCTTCGCCGATCGCCTCCCGCTCTCGCGACAGGCGGCCGACCGCGACGGCGTCGGACGCTCGCGGCCCGCGCTCTTCGACGAGCTGCTCGCCGATCCCGCCACCCGCGTGCTCGTCCTGCACCACGACCGGACTCTGGTCGAGGCCGACCGCCTCCTCCTGCGCCGCCCCGAGGACGTGACCGCCGGAACCCTCCGGATCTACCTCGGCCGCACGCTCGCCGAGGCCCCCGGCGAGCCGGTCGGAACCCCCGTCATCGCGACCGTCCTCACCGACGCGGCCGCCGCCGAGCTCGAGCCCGACGAGGAGCGGTGGAACGGCCTGCGCCCGATCGCCGAGCGCCTGAGCGACCGCGACGCGGGCCTGTTCACCGAGGCTCTCGCCATCGCGAACTGGCACGCCTCGCACGGCTACTCGCCCCGCAACGGCGACCCGACCGTCGTCGAGCAGGGCGGCTGGGTCCGCCGCTCGCCCACCGACGGCAGCCAGGTCTTCCCGCGCACGGATCCGGCGATCATCGTCTGCGTCCTCGACGCGGACGACCGCCTCCTCCTCGGCTCGAACGCGATGTGGGGCACCGGCCGCTTCTCCCTGCTCGCCGGCTTCGTCGAGCCGGGCGAGTCGCTCGAGGCCGCCGTGATCCGCGAGATCGGCGAGGAGTCGGGCATGCGCGTCGTCGACCCGCAGTACCTCGGCTCGCAGCCCTGGCCCTTCCCCGCCTCCCTCATGGTCGGCTTCACCGCCCGCCTCGCCGAGGACCAGTCCCCGGAGGATCTGCTCCCGGACGGCGAGGAGATCGTCGAGCTGCGCTGGTTCACCCGGCAGCAGCTGCACGACTCGCTCGAGTCCGTGCTGCTGCCCGGCCGCTCGTCCATCGCCCGCGCGATGATCGAGGACTGGTACGGAGGCGAGCTGGAGAACGGCCCGATCGCGTGACCCTGCTCGACGGACTCGACGAGGGGCAGCGCGAGGCGGCGGAGGCGCTGCTAGGGCCGGTCTGCGTCCTCGCGGGAGCGGGCACCGGCAAGACCCGGACGATCACGCACCGCATCGCGCACGGAGTGGCGACCGGCGTCTACACGCCCGGTCGCGTCATGGCACTGACCTTCACCAGCCGCGCCGCGGCCGAGCTGCGCTCGCGCCTGCGGGTGCTCGGCGCCGGGGGCGTCCAGGCCCGCACGTTCCACGCAGCGGCTCTCTCGCAGCTCGGCTACTTCTGGCCGCAGCTGGTGGGGGGGACGATGCCGCAGCTGCTCGACGGCAAGGCCCGCCTGCTCGGGCACGCGGCCGAGCGGCTCCGCCTGAAGCTCGACACGGCGACGCTCCGCGACCTCTCGGCCGAGATCGAGTGGCGGAAGGTGTCCGCCCTCTCGCTCGAGCAGTACGCCGTCGCCGCCCGCACGCGCCCCCTGCCCGGACGGCTCACCCTGGAGCAGACGGTCGCGCTCGTGGACGAGTACGAGGGGCTGAAGGACCAGCGCCGCCAGATCGACTTCGAGGACGTCCTGCTCGTGACCGCCGGGATGCTCGAGTCCGAGCCCGCGATGGCGATGCAGGTGCGCGAGCAGTACCGCTTCTTCGTCGTCGACGAGTACCAGGACGTCTCGCCGCTGCAGCAGCGGCTCCTGGAGCTCTGGCTCGGCGACCGGAGCGACCTCTGCGTCGTCGGCGACGCCAGCCAGACCATCTACTCCTTCGCGGGTGCGCGGGCCGACTACCTCCTCGACTTCCCGTCCCGCTGGCCGGCCGCCACCGTGGTGCGTCTGGAGGAGAACTACCGCTCGGCCGCGCCGATCGTGCAGACCGCGAACCGCCTCATGCGGGGCAGGCCCGGCGCCCTCTCGCTCCACGCCGTCGCCGCCGCCGAGGCGCCGGAGCCCGCGATCGACGCCTACCCGGACGACATCGCGGAGGCGCGCGGGATCGCGGCGCGGGTCGCGGCCGACATCGAGGCGGGGGTGCGCCTCTCCGACATCGCGGTCCTCTTCCGCACGAACAGCCAGTCGGCGGTCATCGAGCACGCCCTGCACGAGCGGGGAGTGAGCGCGCACATGCGCGGCGGCAAGCGCTTCTTCGACCTCCCCGAGGTGAAGCAGGCCGTGATGCAGCTGCGCGCGGCGTCCGTGTCGATCAGCGGCGAGCCGCTGTTCAAGTCGGTGAGCGACGTCCTCCGCTCGCTCGGCTGGAGCGCCGAGCCCCCGTCGGCGCCCGGTGCGGTGCGCGACCGGTGGGAGTCGCTGGACACGCTGGCCCGCCTCGTCGACGAGGCCCCTGCCGGATGGACCTTCCGGCAGTTCACGGACGACCTGATCGCACGCCAGCAGGTGCACCACGAGCCGGACCGCGGCGCGGTCACCCTCGCCACGCTGCACTCGGCGAAGGGCCTCGAGTGGGAGTCGGTGCACCTGATGGGGCTCGCCGAGGGCCTGCTGCCGATCTCGTACGCCGCCGGCCTCGAGGCGATCGACGAGGAGCGGCGCCTCCTCTACGTCGGCATCACCCGGGCCCGCCGGCGCCTGCGCCTGTCATGGGCGCGCTCGACGGTCGGCCGCGTCACGCGGAGGGAGCCGTCGCGCTTCCTCGAAGAGCTCGGCACGCGCACTCGGGGTGCGGCTCCCGCTCCCGCACGGTGAACGCTCCGGAGGCGTCGCTGTAGATCCGCTCGGCCCCGCGGAGCCCTCGCCAGCCCGCGAGCAGCCGCCGCAGCACGGCGTCGGCGGCCGCCACGGCGATCGCCGCGCTCGCGAGCGGCGTGCGGGTGGGGGCCGTGCGGCCGAGCACCTGGATCACGAGGCGCGCGCGATCCGGGTCGAGGTCCATCCGGTCCCGCTCGGCGCAGTGCAGGCACGGTCCGGACCCCGGCTCCACCAGGGGCCCGAGGCGCACCGATTCGTCGCCGAACACCACCGCCAGGTGCGGCACGTCGGCCGCGAGCCAGTGCGCGGCGCGGGCGGGGGCGACCGCGAAGTCGGCGATCAGCACGGCGAGGTCCGGCGTCCCGTCGTCGGCGAGCAGTGAGCAGCCCTCGCTCCGGAGCAGCGTGCGCAGTGCGTCCGGTGCCGCGCCCGTCCCCTCGACGACGACCCGCGGTGCCGGGGGAGGGCCTGGCTCGACGCTGCGCAGCAGGACCGGCCGGAGCGCCTCGAGCACCTCGTCGACCCGCGCCTCGCTCGCTCCGGCGCGCGCCGCGATCAGGCGGACGGTGCCGGCGCTGGTGCCCACGCGGAGGGCGTCGAGCAGCAGCTCCTCCGGGTAGCCGACGCCGTCCAGCACCGCGTGCGGCCGGTCGAGGCCGAGCTGCACCGCGGTCGCTGAGCGCCAGAGCAGGGGGAGTCGGGGATCGAGCCGGAGCACCATCCGGCGATCATGGCCGAGACCGGCCCGGCGCCGCGCGAGTTGTCCACAGGCGGGCGCCGGACGGGGGTCAGACGGGGCGGTCGCCCGTGGGGGAGGAGCCGCGGTCGTCGTCGTCCGGCGGGCCGTCGTCGTCGGTCGTGTCCGGGGCGTCTCCGGAGGCGCCGTCGCCCTCGCGCGGCATCGTGCCGTTCAGCAGGTCCTCCAGCGCGCGGTCCATCTCGTCGGGCTCCGGGGTCTCGCCGCGGGCCTCGGCCGTGAGCCGGGCGACGAGCGCGCTCGGGTCGTCCAGGTCCTCCGAGCCGGGGAGCAGGTCGGGGTGCGACCAGAGGGAGTCGCGGGCCTCGGGCCCGACGGCGTCGGTCACGGCCTGCCACATCGCGGCGGCCTCGCGGAGGCGGCGCGGGCGCAGCTCCAGGCCGACGAGGGTGGCGAAGGCGGATTCGGCCGGCCCGCCAGAGGCGCGGCGGCGGCGGACCGTCTCGGCGATCGCCCCGGCGCTGGGCAGGCGGGTGGTCGCCGCCGCGGTGACGACGTCGACCCACCCCTCGATGAGGGCGAGGACGGTCTCGAGGCGGCCGTGCGCGGCGAGCTGCTCCTCCGTCTTCGGCGGGATGAGCGCGCCGGAGGTCATCGCGTCGCGGAGCTCCTCGGGGTTCGACGGGTCGAAGCCCTCGGCCAGCTCCTCGAGGCGGGTGGTGTCGATGCTGATCCCGCGCGCGAAGTCGGTGATCTGCGAGATGAGGGCGAGACGGAGCCACTTGCCGTGCCGGAAGAGGCGGGCGTGCGCGAGCTCGCGGACCGCCAGGTAGAGCTGCACCTGGTCGAGCGGGATGTCGAGGCCCTCACCGAACGCGGCGACGTTCTGCGGCAGGATCGCCGCGTCGTTCTCCTCCAGCAGCGGGATGCCGATGTCGCCGCCCGAGACGACCTCGGCGGCGAGCTGCCCGACGACCTGGCCCAGCTGCAGGGCGAACAGGGTGCCGCCGATCCCGCGCATCATGCCCTCGGCACCGGCGATCATCGCCTGCATCTCCTCCGGGGCCTGCTCGCGGAGCACGCGGGTCAGCGCGTCCGAGATGCTCAGCGCCACCGGCTCGGCGAGCTGGGTCCAGACCGGCATCGTCAGGGAGATCCACTCGAGGCGGCTGATCGAGCGCGGCGTGCGGCTCAGCTCGGAGACGTACGCGACCTCGTCGAGCCAGAGCGCGGCGACGCCGAAGGCCGCGTCGATCGGAGCCCGCACGGAGTCGGACACCGGCGCGGACTCGGCGCGCGCGAGCTGCTTCGCCTGCTCGAGCGAGAGCGTCCAGTTGACGCCGCCGTCGCCGTTCTGCTGCATCGCGCTCTGCAGCTGCGAGAGCAGGTTCTGCAGGGCCACCGGGTCGTTCGGCAGTCCCGCCGCTCCGGCGAGCTGCGAGGGGTCGACCGGGCCGTTCCCCGAGAGGAACTGCCGCAGCATCTCCCGGAACTCGTCCTCGGAGCCGCCGCCCGCTCGGTCCGCACTGTCGCCATCGGCCATCGGGATCAGCCCTCCGTCGCTCACGTGAATCCGGTCGCCGCACCGCCTCCAAGGCCCTGCACAGGGCGCCGGTTCCGGCGCGACTCCCAGTCGTGCAAGCTACGTTAGCCCGAGCGCCCGGGGCCTCGGCGTGCAGAGCACCGCTCGGGCCCAGCCCGCTTCCGCCCGCCGCGAACATCCCGGCGGAGCCGCTCCATCCGTTGCCAGAAAGGCCCCCGTGTCGCTGTTCTCCGACGACCCGCGCCCCTCCTCCTCCCCGCGCCGCCCGTGGGTCGGACCGGTCGTCCTCCTCTCGGGTGTCGCCGTCGTGGTCGGTCTGGGCGTCGCGCCCGCCCCCTACGTGATCGAGCAGCCCGGCCCCGTGTTCGACACCCTGGGCAGCAGCAAGGACGTGCCCCTCATCTCGATCCCGGACCGCACCACCTACCCCACGGCCGGCACGCTCGACATGCTCACCGTGTCGGTCGTCGGCAACCCGCAGAGCCTGCCCACCTGGGTCGAGGTCGCGAGCGCCTGGTTCGACAGGACCAAGGCGGTCGTCCCGGTCGACGCGATCTTCCCTCCCTCCTCCACGGTCGAGGAGCGCGACGAGGCCAACCAGGCCGAGATGACCGACTCCCAGCAGGAGGCGATCGCCGCCGCGCTCACCGAGCTCGGCTACCCCGTCGAGCAGCGCGTCTCGGTCGTGCAGGTGCCCGAGGGCTCCCCGGCCGAGGGCGTCCTGGAGGCGGGGGACGAGATCCTCGCGGTCGCGGGCACCCCCGTCGCCGACGCGACCGCCCTGCGCGCGACCCTGCAGACCGTGGGCACCGGCTCCCCGGTGCAGGTCAGCATCGAGCGCGAGGGCGCCCGGCAGGAGGTGGAGGTCACGCCGCGCGACTCGAACGGCGCCGCCGTCATCGGCGTCCTCCCCGGAGCGGCCTTCGACTTCCCGTTCGAGGTCGACATCCAGCTGGACGACGTGGGCGGGCCGAGCGCGGGCATGATGTTCGCCCTCGGGATCATCGACAAGCTCACCGAGGGCGAGCTCAACGGCGGGCGGAGCGTCGCCGGGACCGGCACGATCGACGCGGCCGGCGAGGTCGGCGCCATCGGCGGGATCCGCCAGAAGCTCTACGGGGCGGAGGGCGCCGGAGCCGAGTACTTCCTCGCCCCCGCGACCAACTGCAACGAGGTCGTCGGCCACGTCCCCGACGGGCTCGACGTGCTCGCGGTCTCGACCCTCGACGACGCCCTCGCCGCACTGAAGGGCATCGCCGCGGGCGACACCTCCGGGCTGCCGGACTGCAGCACCGCCGCTCCCCTCGACTGATCCCGCCCGCCGACCCCGGGTCGACGCCCAGGTGAGCCGGACAGCCGTCGCATAGCATGGGTGGCCTCCCCTCACATCTCGACAGCAAGAGGCCCTCACGTGAGTTCCACAGCAACCGAAACCCCGCCGCGGAAGAGACGGAGCGTCCTCGCCGTCACTGTCGTGGTGGTGGCCGTCCTGGTGGTGGCGTTCTTCGTCTTCGCCGGTCTGTACACCGACATCCTCTGGTACGACCAGCTCGGCTTCCTCTCCGTGCTCACGACGCAGTGGGCGGCGGCGGGCGGTCTCTTCGTCATCGGCTTCGTCGCCATGGCGGTGCCGGTGTTCATCAGCCTGATGCTGGCTTACCGCCTCCGGCCGGTCTACGCGAAGCTCAACTCGCAGATCGACCGCTACCAGCAGGTCGTGGAGCCGCTGCGGCGCCTGGCCACCTTCGGGATCCCCGCGGTGCTCGGCCTCTTCGCCGGCGTCTCCTCCGCCACCCGCTGGCAGACGAGCCTCACCTTCTGGAACCGCACGCCCTCGGGCACCACGGATCCGCAGTTCGGCCTCGACACGTCGTTCTACCTCTTCGAGCTGCCCTTCTACCAGAGCATCGTCGGCTTCGCGTCGGCGGTCCTGCTGATCTCGGCGTTCGCGACCCTCGCCACCGGCTACCTCTACGGAGCGATCCGGGTGAACGGCCGCGAGATCCGCATCTCGAAGGCCTCGCGCATCCAGCTGGCGGTCATCGCCGCCCTCTACCTCGCCGTGCAGGCGGTCAGCCTCTGGCTCGACCAGTACGCGACGCTCGCGCAGCAGGGGCCCCGCATCACCGGCGCCACCTACTCCACCGTCAACGCGACGATCCCGGGCCTGCAGATCCTGGCCGGCATCGCGGCGCTGGTCGCGATCCTCTTCGTCGTCACCGCCTTCATCGGCCGCTGGCGCTTCCCGGTCATCGGCACCGCGCTGCTGATCGTGTCGAGCCTGCTCGTCGGCTCCCTCTACCCGTGGATCGTGCAGAAGTTCCAGGTCGAGCCCAACGAGCGCACGCTCGAGCAGCCCTTCATCCAGAACAACATCGACATGACGCGCCAGGCCTACGGCGTCAGCGACGTCGACGTCATCCCCTACGACGCGACCACCGACGCGGAGCCGGGCGCCCTGCGCTCGGACGCCGAGACCACCGCGAACATCCGCATCCTCGACCCCGCCGTCGTCACCGACGCGTTCTCGCAGCTGCAGCAGTTCCGCCAGTACTACAAGTTCGGCGACACGCAGAACGCGCTCGACGTCGACCGCTACTCCATCGACGGATCGACGCAGGACGCCGTGGTCGGCGTCCGCGAGCTGAACCTCAACGGCCTCGGCACCAACCAGACCTGGTACAACCAGACGCTGGTCTACACCCACGGCTACGGCCTGGTCGCCGCGTACGGCAACCAGCGGTCGGCCGACGGCGAGCCGGTGTTCATCGAGTCCGGCGTCCCGACGACGGGCGACCTCGGCGACTACGAGCCGCGGATCTACTTCGGCGAGAACTCCCCGCCGTACTCGATCGTGGGCGGCAACGACTCGCGCGACATCGAGCTCGACTACCCCTCGGGCACCGACGGCGCGCAGCAGACCTACACGACCTTCGACGGCGAGGGCGGCCCCGCTCTCGACAACGTCTTCAAGAAGCTCGTCTACGCGATCAAGTTCCAGTCCGAGCAGATCTTCCTCTCGGACGGTGTGAACGACGACTCGCAGATCCTCTACGACCGCGATCCCGTGCAGCGCGTCCAGAAGGTCGCGCCGTACCTCAAGCTCGACTCCGACGCCTACCCGACCGTCGTCGACGGCCGCGTGAAGTGGGTCGTCGACGGGTACACCACCTCGGCCGACTACCCGTACTCGGAGGTGCAGAGCCTCTCGCAGGCGATCGCCGACACGAACACGCAGCAGCAGTTCCCGACCGACGACGTCAACTACATCCGCAACTCGGTGAAGGCGACCGTCGACGCGTACGACGGCAGCGTCACGCTCTACGCGTGGGACACCGAGGACCCGATCCTGCAGACCTGGCAGAAGATCTTCCCGACCACGGTGAAGCCCGTGAGCGACATGTCGGGCGAGCTGCTCAGCCACGTCCGGTACCCGGAGGACCTCTTCAAGGTCCAGCGCGCGGTCCTCGGCACCTACCACGTCACCGACGCGGGCTCCTTCTACTCCCGCGAGGACGCCTGGGCGACGCCGAACGACCCGACGAGCGGAGCCGCGACCACGGCCGCCGCGACCGGCACCAGCCTGCAGCCTCCGTACTACCTGACGCTGCAGACGCCGGATCAGGACGTGCCGTCGTACTCGCTCTACTCGACGTACATCCCGGCGAGCGTCCAGGGCGCGCAGGCCAGCCGCAACGTGCTGACCGGCTACCTCGTGGCCGACTCCGACGCCGGCTCGACGGCGGGCTCCGTGGCCGACGGCTACGGCACGCTCCGCCTGCTCGAGCTGCCGAAGGACGACACGGTGCCCGGCCCCGGCCAGGTGCAGAACGCGTTCACCACCGACCCGACGGTCGCGAACGAGCTGAACATCCTCTCCCGCGGCGACACCACCGTCACGAGGGGCAACCTGCTCACGCTGCCGGTCGGCGGCGGCCTGCTCTACGTCCAGCCGATCTACGTGCGCTCCAACGGAGACACGAGCTTCCCGCTCCTGCAGAAGGTGCTGGTCGCGTTCGGTGACGACATCGCCTTCGAGGACACCCTCGACGCGGCCCTCGACAGCCTCTTCGGCGGCGACTCGGGAGCCGACGCGGGCGACACCGGCACGCCGACGACTCCGGACGCGGGCACCGGCACCTCGGGCGGCGACACCGGAGGCGACGCGGGCGGCACGACCGGCGGCACCGGCTCCACGCCGGCCACGGGCGACCAGACGGCGCTGCAGCAGGCGCTGAACGACGCGCGGGACGCCCTCACGGCTCGCGAGAACGCCCTCAAGGCGGGCGACCTCACCGCCTTCGCGGCGGCGGACGAGCAGCTGACCGAGGCGCTCTCGCGGGCGCTGCAGGCCGAGGGCGGCCAGTAGCCCGCATGGTGCAGGTCGACCGCGGCGAGCACCTCCGCTCGGGTGAGTGGCTCGAGCTGAACCGCACGTACTGGGAGGAGCGCACCGGCGAGGGTGCGCTCCACCCGGAGCTCGTCACCGCGGCGCTCCTCGACCCCGGTCCGAGGATCCTCCAGCTCGGCTCGGGCGACGGGCTCGACGCGCTCGAGCTCGCCGAGCGCGGCGCCCGCGTGGTGGGCGTCGACTTCTCGATGCCCGCCGTGCGCCGAGCACGCGCCGGCGCCGCGGACAGGGACCTCGCCGGCTCCGCCCGCTTCGTCTGCGCGAACCTCTACGAGCTGCGGCACATGCTGCCGGAGCCCGACTCGTTCGACGTCGTGCTCTGCAGCGCCGGCGTCGTCTCGTGGCTCCCCGACCTGGAGGAGTGGGCGCGGCTGGTGGAGTGGTTCGTCGCCCCCGGCGGCGCGGTGCTCGTCGTCCCGTCGTCGTCCGCTCCCGTCGACGCCGACGTCCGCACCTGGTCGCGCACCTCGTCCGAGCTCGCAGCCGCCCTGACGGCGGTCGGGCTGAGCGTGGACGGGAGCGCCGTGCTGCGCGCCGCCAAGCCCGCCTGAGACCGGAGCCCGCTCCCACCGCCGCGTCGATTTGCACCGGCGCCGGAACGCGTGTAATGTCTCTTCTTGTGCCGCGGGGTGGAGCAGTTCGGTAGCTCGCTGGGCTCATAACCCAGAGGTCGTAGGTTCAAATCCTGCCCCCGCAACAAGAAAGCGAAAGCCGGTCCTGAGAAGGGCCGGCTTTCGTCGTTAACACAGGTCGCGGACGTGCTGCCCGCGGCTGACAGTGCGCGGGCGGAGACCTCAGTCGCCCTCGATCACGCTCAGCACGTTGCCCGCCGGATCGCGGAACCAGCAGATCGTCGGCCCGTGGCCGCGCATCACTCCGTCCGCATCGGTCGGCAGCGACGGGTCGTCGTAGATCGCCGTGGTGACGCCTGCCGCGTGCAGCTCGGCGACCGCCGCGTCGACGTCCTCCACCGAGAAGTTCAGGATCGTGAACGACGCCGGCTCGTGGTCCGGCTTCGGGTACGCGATCGCGCGGCCTCCGCCCGGCAGCCGGATGTCGAGGATCCCCATCGCGTTCAGCTCGACCTCGAGCCCGAGCACTCCGCCGTAGAAGGCCCGCGCCGCCTCCACGTCGTCCACGCTGAAGCCGCTGAAGGCCCTCTCGCTCCGGATCATCGCCGTCCTCCGTCCCGCGGCCGCACCGTCGCGCCCGCTCCGCTCCGGACGCTACTCCGGTCGCCCGTCCGCGTCACCGTCGGATCCGCCCGGCGCCGCCGCCGACTTCGTGCCGGCCTCGCGCGACCCGCATCCGCGGACCGGCCTCCCGACGCTCCGCGCCGGCGCGTGTGCCGGACCGGCCCGCACGTTAGGCTCGACCCCGATGCGAGGGGTGCTGCTGTGAGGGACGAACGCGGGGACGACGGCTCGGACGAGGGGCTCGGCGACCGCCTGACCCGGCGGAGCCCGCGGCAGGCGCCGCACGCGCTGCCCGCGGCACGCGTCGCCACTCCGGTCCTCACGCCCGTCCGCCCCGTGCGGCGCCGCCGGGGCCGTGTCTTCCGCGCGACCGTCAGCACGGTCGCCCTCGCCGCCATCGCGGGCCTCGTGGCGGTCTCCGCGCTCCCCGCCTACTCCTTCGACCCGGCACCCGATTCGCAGGCCGCCGTCGAGGCCGCCGCCCGCGTGCAGGCGCTCGGCAACCAGAAGCTCACCGTCGCGCCGACCGCGGTCCAGGAGCAGGTCATCCGCGACTCCTTCACCGCACCGACCCAGGCCCAGCTCGACGAGGCGGCCGCCCAGGCGCGCGCGCTCGCCGCCGCCGAGCAGGCCGCCCGCGACGCCGAGACCGCCCGCCTCGCCCAGGAGGCGCAGGCCGCGGCAGGCACGACCGGCGCGGACGGCGCCGCCGCGGGCAGCGGCGGCACCAGCACCTCGGTCACGCCCCGCGAGGAGGGCGACGACTACCCCTGGCGCGACCAGCTCACCGACGACCAGGGCGGCGGCCTCTCGCCGCTGCGGTACTACTACCGCGAGTGCGTCGACTTCGTCGCCTGGCGGATCAACCGCGACCAGGGCTCGACGAGCGCACCCTTCAAGTGGACCTGGGGCAACATGACTCCGGGTGGAGGCAGCGCCTACGCGTGGGCCGGCCAGTGGGCCTCCCACGGCTGGGTGACCAGCAGCACGCCCGTCCCCGGCGCGGTCGCCTGGTTCACCGGCAACCACGTCGCGTACGTGCAGGCCGTCAACTCCGACGGCACGGTCTCGCTCGAGGAGTACAACTGGGGCAACGACCACGCGTACCACAAGCGCACCATCCCGGCCTCCCAGGTCGCCCTCTTCCTCTACCCGCCGAGCTGATGACCGGCGCCGTCGGCATGGCCGTCGCGCAGTTCGCCCCCTCGACGGACCGGGAGGCGAACATCGCGACGATCGGGCGCCTGGCCCGGATCGCCGCCGAGCGCGGCGCGAGCATGGTGGTGCTGCCGGAGTACAGCTCCGCCTTCACCGATCCGCTCGGGCCCGAGCTGGTCGCGGCGGGCGAGGCGCTCGACGGCCCGTTCGTCACGGCTCTCGCGGCGCTCGCGCGCGAGCTCCGGATCCACCTCGTGGCGGGCATGGTCGAGGCGGTGGACGGGCGCCGCATCGCGAACACGCTCGTCGCGCTCGACCCCGAGGGCGCGCTCGTGGCCCGCTACCGCAAGCTGCACCTGTACGACGCCTTCGGCCAGACCGAGTCGGAGTGGGTCGCCGCGGGGGAGATCGCCGCACCCGAGACGTTCGAGGTCGGCGGCCTCGTCGTCGGGCTGCAGACCTGCTACGACCTGCGCTTCCCGGAGGTCAGCCGCTGGCTGGTCGACGCCGGGGTCGACGTCATCGCGGCACCGGCCG
The DNA here is from genome assembly GCF_002931115.1 of Rathayibacter sp. AY1E6. Classification (NCBI taxonomy): domain Bacteria; kingdom Bacillati; phylum Actinomycetota; class Actinomycetes; order Micrococcales; family Microbacteriaceae; genus Rathayibacter; species Rathayibacter sp. AY1E6. Next base: position 25,130 of record NZ_PSVK01000017.1, read on the forward strand.
AGTGGGTGCGCGGCCCGCTCAAGGAGGCGCACTGGCGGACGCTGGTCACCGCCCGCGCGCTCGAGAACACGGTGTACCTCGTCGCAGCCGACCAGACCCCGCCGATCGGGGTCGGCACGAGCATGATCGTCGATCCGATGGGCGTCGAGATCGTCACCCTCGGCGAGGTCGAGGATGTCGCCGTCGCCTGGGTCTCGCGCGAGCGGATCGACGCGGCGCGCGCGAAGAACCCCGCTCTCGCGCTGCGGCGCTTCCGGGTGCTGCCGCTCTGACCGCCGCCCCCGGGCCGACGGCGCCGGGCATGCGACCAAATCCGCTGAGGCCGGCTCCTCAGCGCGCCATGCGGGCGATGCCCGCGACCGCGGTCTCCAGCACCTCGAACCGCTTGCAGAAGGCGAAGCGGACGAGCGAGCGGTAGGGAGCGGCGTCCTCGGGGCGGCAGAACGCCGACACGGGCACCGCCACCACTCCCGCGAGATCCGGGAGCGCCCGGCAGAGCTCGACCCCGTCGTCGTAGCCGAGCGGTGCCGCGTCCGCGACGACGAAGTAGCCGCCCGAGGAGGGCGCGACGCCGAAGCCCGCAGCAGCCAGGCCCGCCGACAGCAGGTCCTTCTTGGCCGCAAGAGTCTGCGCCGCGCCGGTGAAGAAGGCGTCCGGGAGCCCGAGCCCGAGGGCGACGGCCCCCTGGAACGGCGAGCCGCTGACGTAGGTGAGGAACTGCTTCACGGCGAGGACGGCCGTGATCAGCTCGCGCGGGCCCGTCACCCAGCCGATCTTCCAGCCCGTGGTGCTGAAGGTCTTGCCCGCCGAGGAGACGGACAGCGTCCGCTCGAAGGCTCCGGGAAGGGAGGCCAGCGGGACGTGCGGGGTGTCGAAGCGCAGGTGCTCGTAGACCTCGTCCGTCAGGATCACGGCGTCGTGCCGCTCGGCGAGCCGCACGATCAGCTCGCGGGTCTCGGCCGGGAGGACGGCACCGGTCGGGTTGTGCGGGTCGTTCACCAGGATGACGCGCGTGCGGTCGCTCACCGCGGCGGTCAGCTCGTCGTGGTCGACCGCGAAGGAGGGGCCGCGCAGGAGCACGGTGCGATGCACCCCTCCTGCCAGGGCGATCAGGGCTCCGTAGGCGTCGTAGTGGGGCGTGAAGGTGACGACCTCGTCGCCCGGCTCGAGCAGGGCCAGCAGAGCCGCGGCCAGGGCCTCGGTGGCGCCCGTGGTGACGAGGACCTCGCCGTCGGGGTCGAGGGAGATCCCGGAGAAGCGCAGCCGGTGCGCGGCGATCGCCTCGCGCAGGACGGGGAAGCCGGGACCCGGCGGGTACTGGTTGAGCCCGGACGCGATGGCGTCGCGCGCGGCGTCGAGGATCTCGCGCGGGCCGTCCTCGTCCGGGAAGCCCTGGCCGAGGTTCACCGCTCCGGTGCGCAGGGCGAGCGCGCTCATCTCGCTGAAGACGGTGGCGGCGACCTCGCCACCGGGGCCGAGGAGGCCGGCGCCCGCCGCGGCGCGGGACCAGGATCCGGGAATGCTCACGTGCCCAGTGTGCCCGCTCGAGCAGTCCGGCCGGTTTCATTTCCCGCTCGCAGGCCCGTCATAAGAAACCCCCAGGTACGATCGCCAAGCTATCCCCGCTTGGAAGGAGCAGCACCCATGACCGAGAGTCACGAGGGTCCTCGTCAGCCGGAGGAACCCACCACGCCGACGGAGTCCGGCGCCCGAGAGGCGACCGAGCGCACCCCCGGCGAGAGCTCCGGAGAGTCGTCCTCGACCACCGGGCCCACCGAGCCGATCCACCGGGGCGGAGCGCACCGCGAGAGCGAGAACCCGACCGTCCCCTACCCCTCCTCCTCGGCCACCCAGCCGCCGTACACGCCGAACGCGACGGCCGGCAACGAGGCGCAGCCCGTCTCCCAGCCGGCCCGCTACGGGCAGTACGCGCCGCCCGCGGCGAACACCCTGCACGGCTCCGAGGAGCCGCCCTCCTCGAGCCCCTTCGGCCCGGGCGCCGAGTACACCCCCGCCCCCACCGCCACGAAGCGCCGCGCCGGAGTGGGCGTCGTCGCGGCGCTCGCCATCGGCGCGGTCGTGGGCGGAGTCGCGGGAGCGGGCGTGTTCGGCCTCTGGTCCGCCTCCAACGGCGGCGGGACCCGCGTGGTCTCCGCCGGCGGCTCGCAGACGATCACGGTCAACAACGCCGAGGACGCCACGACCGCCACCGCGGTCGCCGCCAAGGCCACTCCGAGCGTCGTCACCATCGCGGTGAGCGGCAGCTCGTCCGCCGGCACCGGCTCCGGCATCGTGCTCTCGAAGGACGGCTACGTCCTGACCAACACCCACGTGGTCACCCTCGACGGCGAGATCGCGAACGGCACCGTCTCGGTCACGACCAGCGACGGCCGGATCTTCGACGCGACCGTCGTCGGCACCGACCCGACCCTCGACCTCGCCGTCATCAAGCTGACCGGCGCGACCGACCTCAGCCCGATGACGTTCGCGGATTCCACCAAGATCAACGTCGGCGACACGGCGGTCGCCATCGGCGCCCCGCTCGGCCTCTCCGGAACCGTGACCGACGGCATCGTCAGCGCGCTCAACCGCAGCATCCAGGTCGCCTCCTCGGCGGCTCCGGACGACTCGGGCGACAGCTCGAGCGGCGGCACCGAGAGCCCGTTCAACTTCGACATCCCGGGCCAGCAGGCGCCGACCCAGGCGAAGAGCACCATCTCGCTGCCCGTCATCCAGACCGACGCGGCGATCAACCCGGGCAACTCCGGCGGCGCGCTGCTCGACAGCGACGGCGAGCTGATCGGCGTGAACGTCGCGATCGCGAGCGCCGGCCAGTCCTCCTCGAGCGGCCAGTCCGGCAACATCGGAGTCGGATTCGCGATCCCCAGCGCGATCGCCGAGCGCATCGCGAAGGAGATCATCGCGAACGGCTCCGCCTCGCACGGCCTGCTCGGCGCGAGCGTCTCCGACTCGACCGCGGACGTCCTCGGCGCCCGCATCGAGGAGGTCTCCGGAGGCGGTGCCGCGCAGGCGGCCGGTCTCGCCAAGGGCGACATCATCACCGCGATCGACAGCACTCCGATCACGAGCGCGTCCGACCTCACCGCGCAGGTCCGCGCGCAGGCCGCGAACGCCGCGGTCGAGCTGACCTACGTCCGCAACGGCCAGAGCTACCAGGCGAAGGCGACGCTCGGCCAGATGGCCGCCGGCTGACCCTCCGCCGCCGCGCACAGCCCCTCGAGGATCCGTCCCCGGGGGGCTGTGCTCCGCCACCGTGCACAGCCCCTCGAGGATCCGTCCCCGGGGGGCTGTTCCGCGTCCGGGCCCGGCCCGGGGCGCGGCGCTCCCCGCTGGTAGGGTGGTGGATCCCTGCGCCCGCGCTCCTCCCGCACGAACTGGACCCATGCAGCACGAGATCCCGGAAGACGACCTCTCCGACCTGCCCGGCGTCTCCTACGTCATGCCCGTCCTCAACGAGGTCGCCCACGTGCGCGCCGCGGTCGACTCGCTGCTGCATCAGGACTACACCGGCCCCTTCGACGTCGTCCTCGCCGTCGCCCCGAGCATCGACGGCACGGAGCAGCTCGTCGCCGAGCTGAGCGCGGCCGACCCGCGGATCCGCGTCGTGCCGAACGAGGTCGGCTCCACTCCTGCGGGCCTCAACGCCGCGATCCGCGCCTCGCGCCACCCGGTCGTCGTCCGGGTCGACGCGCACTCCGTCCTGCCGCCCGAGTACGCGCGCACGGCGGTCGAGGCGCTGCAGCGCTCCGGAGCGGCGAACGTCGGCGGAGTGATGGCGGCGGAGGGCCTCACCCCGTTCCAGCGCGCGGTCGCCCGGGCGTACGGCTCCCGCATCGGCCTGGGCGGCACGCCCCACCACGTGGGAGGCGAGGAGGGCCCGGCCGACACGGTGTACCTCGGCGTCTTCCGCCGCTCCGCCCTCGAGCGCGCCGGCCTGTTCGACGAGCGCTTCAAGCGCGGGCAGGACTGGGAGCTGAACCGGCGGCTGCGCGAGCGCGGCGAGGTCGTCTGGTTCACTCCGCGCCTCACCGTCACCTACCGGCCGCGGCCCTCGATGCGCGCGCTGCTCCGGCAGTTCCTCTCGACCGGGATGTGGCGCGGCGAGCTCACCCGGATGTTCCCGGCCTCGCGGTCGCTGCGCTACTTCGCTCCGCCCGTGCTCGTCGCCATGCTCGCCATCGGGCTGCTCGTCGGGCTGGCGGGAGTCGTCCAGGCGCTCGCCGGAGCCGCGCCCTGGCTCCTGCTCGGGTTCGCGGTGCCCGCCGCCTACCTCCTCCTGGTGGCGGCGGCCACTCTCGTGGTCGCGCGGCCGGACGGCGCGCGTGCGATGCTGTGGTTCGCCGTGGTCATCCCGGCGGTCCACGTGGCCTGGGGGACCGGCTTCGTGCTCGGCTTCGCCGGGCTGACCAGCAACATCTCCGCCCACCGCCACCAGCCGCGGTCCGACTCGCCGAGGGGCGCATGACCACGACGACGAGACCCCGCTCCATCGCCGAGCTGCGCGCCGTCGCGCAGCCCCCGGAGGTGCGCGGGCGCCGCAACGCCGAGCACTGGACGGCGTCGCTCTACCTGCGCCGCTTCTCGCCCTACCTGACCTGGCTGCTGCTGAAGACCTCGATCTCGGCGAACGGCGTCACCGGGCTGATGATCCTGGTCGGCTGGAGCGCGGCGGCAGCCCTCCTGATCCCGGGGATCGCCGGAGCGGCGCTGGCGCTGCTCCTCGGCCAGCTGCAGATGCTGGTGGACTGCTGCGACGGCGAGGTCGCGCGCTGGCGCCGCACGTCCTCGCCGGCGGGCGTGTTCCTCGACAAGGTCGGGCACTACACGACCGAGGCGCTGATTCCGATCGCGCTCGGGCTGCGGGCGGCGGGCGTCCCGTTCGAGGCGCCGGCGGACTTCCTCTGGACCACGATCGGCTTCGCCCTGGCCCTGGTGATCGTCCTCAACAAGGCGCTCAACGACATGGTGCACGTGGCGCGCGCGAACGCCGGTCTCACGAAGCTGGCGGACACGAAGGGTGAGGCTGCGCCGTCCTCGTCCGGGCTGGCGAGGCTTCGCCGCGCGGCCCGCTTCCTGCCCTTCCACCGCCTCTACCACTCCGTCGAGCTGACGATGCTGGCCTTCGCGACCGCCCTCGTGGGCCTCGTCGTCGGAGCGGGCACGGCCGACCGGGTCCTCGTCGGGGCGCTGCTGCCGCTCGCCCTCCTCGCCCTGGTCGGCCACTTCGTCGCGATCATGGCGTCCAAGCGTGTCCGCTCCTGAGCCGCGGGTCGGCGTCGTCGTCCTGACGCAGGGGACCCGGCCCGACGACCTCGCCGCGGGGCTGGCCGGCGTCCTCGCGCAGGAGGGCGTCGAGCTGGACGTCGTCTGCGTCGGCAACGGCTGGGAGCCCGACGGCCTGCCCGAGGGAGTGCGCGCCCTGGCGCTGCCCGAGAACCTCGGCATCCCCGCGGGCCGGAACGCCGGAGTCGACGCCGTCGCGGGGGAGTACCTCTTCTTCCTCGACGACGACGCCCGGATCCCGTCTCCCCGCTTCCTCGTCGACGCGATCGCGCTGCTCGCCTCGAACCGCCGCATCGGCCTGGTGCAGCCCCGCGTCGACAGCACGGACGGCACGCCGAGCCCAAGGCGCTGGATCCCGCGGATCCTCAAGGGCGACCCCCGCCGCTCCGGCCCCGTCTTCTCGGTCTGGGAGGGAGCGGTCGTGCTGCGGCGCGATGTGTTCGCCCGGACGGGCGGCTGGGCGGCTCCGTTCTTCTACGCCCACGAGGGCATCGAGCTGGCCTGGCGGGTCTGGGACACGGGTCGCACCGCCTGGTACGCGGGAGAGCTCGTCGCCCAGCACCCGGTCATCCAGCCGACCCGGCACGCCGACTACTACCGGCTGAACGCGCGCAACCGCGTCTGGCTCGCCCGCCGCAACCTCGCCGCACCTCTGGCGCTCGTCTACGTGGGGTCCTGGACCGCGATCCAGTGCCTCCGCTGGCGTCGCGACCCGGCCGCCCTGCGTGCCTGGTTCGCCGGCTGGCGGGAGGGATGGCGCTCGGATCCGGGCGGCCGGCGCGTCCTCTCGGCCCGCACGGTGCTCCGGATGGCGTTCGCCGGGCGTCCGCCGATCGTCTAGCATCGGGGAATCCGCCCCCGCCGGGGCCCCCGAAAGGACGACGGTGTTCGATTCGACCCAGCTCTCCCCGCCCGAGCGCGCCGAGGCGGAGGCGACCCCTGCCGGACCGGACCTCCTGACGGCGGTCCGCGAGCGCCTCGGCGCCGTCGACGACGAGTTCTCCGGCCGCCTCGACGAGCACCTCCCGCGCCTGGTCGATCTGCTCGCCACGGTGTACGCCGGCCGCGACGACCTCGAGGACCAGCTGGTCGCGATCGTCGAGCTCGCCGCCGCCTCCTGGGAGGAGCGGCCCGAGGAGCTCCGCGCGCTCGACCGCGCCCGCGAGCAGCACCCGACCTGGTTCCTCTCGAACAAGGCTCTGGGCGGGGTCTGCTACGTCGACCGCTACGCGGGCGACCTCGAGGGGCTGCGCGCCGAGATCCCGTACCTCCGCGAGATCGGCCTGAACTACCTGCACCTGATGCCGCTCTTCAATGCGCCCGAGGGCGAGTCGGACGGGGGCTACGCGGTCTCGAGCTACCGGCGCGTGCGGCCGGACCTCGGCGACATGGAGCAGCTCCGCGGGCTGGCCTCCGAGCTGCGCGAGCAGGGCATCGCACTCGTGGTCGACTTCGTCTTCAACCACACCTCGAACGAGCACGAGTGGGCGCAGCGCGCGCTCGCCGGCGAGCAGCGCTTCGAGGACTACTACTGGATCTACCCGGACCGGGAGCAGCCCGACGCCTTCGAGCGCACGACGCGCGAGATCTTCCCGGACGACCATCCCGGCTCCTTCGTGCAGCTGGAGGACGGGCGCTGGGTCTGGGCCACGTTCCACCGCTACCAGTGGGACCTCAACTACTCCAACCCCGAGGTGTTCCGGGCGATGGCGGGAGAGATGCTCTTCCTCGCCAACCAGGGGATCGACGCCCTGAGGATGGACGCGGTCGCGTTCATCTGGAAGGAGCTCGGCACCACCTGCGAGTCGCAGCCGCAGGCGCACCTGCTGCTGCGCGCGTTCAACGAGGTCTGCCGCCTGGCCGCTCCGGCGCTGCTGTTCAAGTCCGAGGCGATCGTGCACCCCGACGAGGTGATCGAGTACATCGACGTCGAGGAGTGCCAGCTCTCGTACAACCCGCTGCAGATGGCGCTCACCTGGGAGGCGCTCGCCACCCGCGACGTCCGTCTCCTCTCGCAGGCCCTCGAGCGCCGGCACGCCCTCCCCGAGGGCACGGCCTGGGTCAACTACGTGCGCGGGCACGACGACATCGGCTGGACCTTCGCCGACGAGGACGCCGCCGAGCTCGGGATCGACGCGGCCGGCCACCGCCGGTTCCTCAACGACTTCTACACGGACCGGTTCGACGGCACATTCGCCCGCGGAGTGCCGTTCCAGGAGAATCCGCGCACCGGCGACCGCCGCGTCTCGGGCACCACCGCGTCCCTCGCCGGAGTGGAGGCGGGCGACGCCTACGGGATCGACCGCGTGCTGCTCGCGCACTCGATCGCCCTGAGCACCGGCGGGCTGCCGCTGCTCTACCTCGGCGACGAGGTCGGCCAGCTCAACGACCACGGCTACCTCGACGACCCGACGACGGCCGGCGACTCGCGCTGGGTGAACCGGCCGCGCCGCCCCGCGGAGCGCTACGACGAGCGCGAGGTCCCGGGGACGGCCGCGAGCGAGGTCTTCGGCGGGCTGCTGCACCTCATCGCCGTGCGCAAGGCCGTTCCGATGTTCGCGGGCACCGAGCTGAGCGTCTTCGACCCGGTCAACGACCACGTGCTCGGCTACCAGCGCCCCGGCGACGGGGAGTCGGTGCTCGTGCTCGCGAACGTGTCGGACGAGGTCCAGGAGGTCGCGGCCGAGCGGTTCGGCGGGTTCGCCGCGGAGGCGGTCGACCTGGTCACCGAGATCGCGGTCGACCTGCGCGAGGGCTTCCGTCTCGCTCCGCTGCAGTTCGTCTGGCTGAGGGTGACCCCGGCCTGATCGGCCCGTGCGAGGCCCCCGGCGCGGGGGCCGTCGCCGGTACCCTGGGGCGGATGACTCCCGCTCCCCGTGCCCTGATCGCCCGCCTCCGCACCGACGCGCGACTCGCGCGCAAGGTGGGCGGCGAGCTGCTCGCGGCTCGCCGGGCCCGCCACGCGGTGACCCGGCTGCTCGCGGAGCGCGGGCCGCTGCCCGAGGGCCGGTTCGAGATCGGCGTCTACTTCGCCGACGGCGACATCAACCTGTACCAGCTGCGGCAGTGGTACCGGCCGCTGGCCGAGCTGGCGGAGACGCACCCGGTCGTGCTGCTCAGCCGCAACGCCGGCGCCGCGGAGGTGCTGCTGCGCGAGAGCCCGGTCCCCGTCGCCTACGTCCGCTCCGTCGCCGACCTCGAGAGCACCATCGCGAGCCAGCCGCTGCGGATCGTGCTCTACGTCAACCAGAACGCCCGCAACTTCCAGATGATGCGCTACGGGCGCCGCTGGCACGTCTTCGTCAACCACGGCGAGAGCGACAAGATGTACATGACGACGAACCAGTTCAAGGCGTACGACTACAGCATGATCGCCGGGGACGCCGCCCTGGCCCGGCTGCGCCGCGTGCTCTGGGACTACGACTTCGACAGGCGCGCCCTCGCCATCGGCCGTCCTCAGGCGGACCACTTCGCCGGCGCCGTGCCGTTCACGCCCGACGAGCGCCGCGTGGTGCTCTACGCGCCGACCTGGGAGGGCGACCGCCCCGCCGCGGGCTACGGCTCGATCCGGAGCCACGGCACGGCCCTCGTGCGCGGGCTCCTGGCCGACCCGCGGTTCCGGCTCGTCTACCGCCCGCATCCCCGCAGCGGCGCGGTCGACTCCGACTACGCCGCGGCCGACCGGGCGATCGTCGCGATGATCGCCGCCGCCAACGCGGCCGATCCGCGCGCCGGTCACGTGCACGACACCGGTGCCGAGCTCGGCTGGCAGCTCGCCGCCGCCGACCTCGCGATCCTCGACGTGTCGGCGATGGTCTACGACCGGCTGGCCACGGGGCGCCCGCTGCTGGTCACCCGGCCCGTCAGCGCCGAGGCCGAGGTCGACGAGAGCGGCTACCTCGGCGACGCGGAGTGGCTGCACGCCGAGGACGCCTCCGCGATCATCGCGCGGATCGACAGCGCCGAGCACGATCCGGAGTCGGTCGAGCGGCTGGAGCGCTGGGTGCACCGCTACTTCGGCGACACGTCGCCCGGAGCGGCCACGCGGCGCTTCCACGAGGCGATCGAGCACCTGCTCACCGAGTGGGAGCGGCACGCCGCTCTGCACCGGGGCGACGGCGCGGTCGACGACCACGATCCGGAGGGCTGAGCGGGCGGGAGCACCGCTCGAACGGCCGCGTCAAGGGTGGGCCGGTCGCCGGGCGGCCTCCCGGCGCCCCGCTACGCTCGTCCCATGATGACCCCGCGCGCCTTCGCCCGCTCCCGCCGGCGCCGGTCGGCACCCGCCCAGCCCGCGGTCGAGCCGGACATCGTGGTCTCCGCCGACCCGGAGAAGCCGGTCTTCACGATCCGCTCCTTCCGCATCGGCCTGTTCGGCGCGCTCGGCGTGCTGGTGGCGCTCGTCCTGGGCGGCCTCGTCGTGCAGCTGGGCACGGTGCTGACCTACATCTTCGTGGCGCTGTTCTTCGCGCTCGGCCTCGATCCGCTGGTCTCCTGGCTCGAGAGCAAGCGCCTGCCGAGGCCGCTCGCGATCACGGCGGTCTTCGCCGCGGTGGTGCTGATCTTCGCCGGCCTGCTGGTCTACATCATCCCGATCCTGGTCGAGCAGCTGACGATGTTCGTCACGAGCGCCCCGCAGATCGTCACCGACATCGCCTCGCAGCAGTGGGTGCTCGACCTCGAGCAGCAGCTGCGCGGCGTGATCGACATCGACGAGCTGATCGAGAGCGTCCAGAGCTTCATCGGCAACCCCAACAACCTGCTCTCGCTCGGCGGCGGACTGATCGCGGTCGGGACCGGAATCGCCAGCGGCGTGACCGGCGCCGTCATCGTGCTGATCCTGACGCTGTACTTCCTCGCGTCGCTGCGCTCGATGAAGGCCGTCGCCTACCGCTTCGCCCCCGCCTCGCACCGCGCGAAGGCGCACGAGGTCGGCGACGAGATCACCGGCGCCGTGGGCCGCTACGTGGTCGGCCAGGTCTCGCTCGCCGGCGTGAACGGCGTGCTCACGTTCATCCTGCTGCTCTCGATCGGCGCCCCGGTGCCGGCGCTGCTGGCCTGCGTCGCGTTCCTCGGCTCCCTGATCCCGCTGGTCGGCACGCTCTCGGGCGCCGTGATCATCTCGCTCGCCTGCCTCCTGGCCTCGCCGCTGACCGCGCTGGTCGCCGCGATCTACTACCTCGTCTACATGCAGGTCGAGGCGTACCTCCTCAGCCCCCGCATCATGAACAAGGCCGTCTCGGTCCCCGGTGCGGTCGTCGTGATCGCGGCGGTGGCGGGCGGCACCATCGCGGGCGTGCTCGGCGCCCTGGTCGCGATCCCGGTCGCGGCCTCGGTGATCATCGTCGTGCAGAAGGTCGTCTTCCCCCGTCAGGACGCCAAGTAGCGTACCGCGCCGCGACGGCCGGTCCGCTCAGCGCCAGGGCGGCACCGCGCCGTCGACCGCAGCGCTGAAGCGGCGGACCGACTCCGGGACCGCGACGCCCTCCTCCGCCGGCACCGGCGCGAGCGTGCGGGTGACCAGCGGCACGACGCCCGCCCAGACCCCGGCCTCCGGCTCGTCGCCGGCTCCGTGCGCGCGCACCTTCAGGCTCGCCTCGGCCAGGGGGAGGCGCAGCACCAGCGTGGCCGCGATCTCGCGGGCGGTGCTCGCTCGCACCTCCTCGTCGCGCCCCGGGAGGAGGCGTGCCACCAGCAGATCGAGGGCCCGCGCCTTCTCCTCGCCCTCCAGCGCCTCGGCCCGGCCGATCACCATCGCCGAGCGGTAGTTCATCGAGCTGTCGAAGGTGGAGCGGGCGACGACCAGTCCGTCGACCAGCGTGACCGAGGCGGTGAGGAGCGAGTGCCGCGCCGCCTCCCGCAGCAGTCCTCCGCCGCTCGACCCGTGCAGCAGGAGGGAGTCGCCGTCGCGGGCGAAGAGGATCGGCAGCACGATCGCGGCGCCGTCCCGCACGACGGCGACGTGGGCGACGAGCGCCTCGTCGAGCAGGGCGTGCAGCTCGGCGGGATCGGTGCGCTGGCGGTCGCGGAGACGGGAGACGCGGGTGCGGTCGGTGACGGGGAGGCTGTCCATGTCGGAATCGTCCCGCGCCGACTGGATCTGCCAGGATGCCACTGGGCCGCGATCGGAGTGGTCCAGAGCGGAGCGGTCGATGGCGTCGGGCGATCTGGAGATCCCGCTCCTCCTCGGGCCGTCGCCGCGCGGCTCGGTCCGCGCCGGGCTCGCCGAGGCGCTGCGTCAGGCGGTGCTGGACGGGCGCTACCGGGCGGGGGATCCGATCCCGTCGAGCCGCGTGCTCGCCGAGCGGCTCGGCGTCTCGCGGGGCTCCGTCGTCGCCGCGGTGGATCAGCTGGTGGGGGAGGGCTACCTCGTCGCCCACCCCCGCGCAGCGGTGACGGTCGCCTCCGACGGACTGCTGGCGCCGGCGCCGCAGGAGCCGCGGCCGGAGTCCCGGGAGACCGTCGTCCCGCCCGCCGCGGCGGACCTGAGGCCGGGCCGGCCGGACACCCGCGCCCTCGACACCCCGGAGTGGCGGGCCGCCTGGCGCCTGGCGCTCGCCTCGCCGCCCTCGGCGCCTCCTCGGGGTTCCGGGGACCCGGCCCTGCGGGAGCGGATCGCCGAGCAGCTGCGCCGGTCCCGCGGCGTCGACGTGCAGGCGTCGGACGTGGTGGTGACCAGCGGCACCGCGGGCGCCGTCGCGCTCCTGGCCCGCACCGCCTCGGCCTCGCTCGGACGCGAGGTGCGCGTCGCCGTCGAGGACCCCGGCTACCCGGCCGTCCGGCGCCGCCTGCGCGCCGACGGGCACGAGGTCGTCGGCGTCCCGGTGCGCGGCGACGGCATCGACCTCGACGCTCTCGCGAGCTCCGGCGCGGACGTGGTCGTCGTGACTCCGTCGCACCAGTACCCGACCGGAGGCAGGCTCGCCCTCGCCGAGCGCCTGGAGCTGGTGCGCCGCGCGTCGGCCGGCCCCCTGCTCGTGGTGGAGGACGACTACGACAGCGAGTTCCGCTACGTCGGCGCCCCGCTGCCCGCGCTCGCCTCGCTCGACTCCGGCGGCGGAGTCGCCCATGTCGGGTCGTTCTCGAAGACCGTCTCGCCGTGGCTCCGCATCGCCTATCTGGCCGTTCCGCGGGCGTCCTGGCTCCGCGGGGCGCTGACCGGCCTCGACGACGAGAAGGACGCCTCCGCCTCGGGTCCGACGCAGGCGGCGCTCGCGCAGTTCATGGCGAGCGGGGCGTTCCGGAGGCATCTCACGCGCTCGAGACGGCGCTACGCCCACCGCCGCGAGCTGGTCCACGCATTCGGGGAGTCGGTGCCGTGGGGGCGCGCGAGCGGACTCGACGGGGGTCTGCACGTCGTCCTCTCCCTGCCCGCGCCTCTGGACGCGCACGCCGTCGCGGCCGCGCTGCTCCGGGAGGGACTGCTCGTCGCCACTCTGCACGAGTACGCCCTGTCGGGACGGGCTGCGACCGAGGCGCTGGTCCTCGGCTACGGCCATGTCGGCGACCTCGAGCTCGCTGCGGCGCTGGACCTCGTCGACCGGACCGTCCGCGCGCTCGCCGCCGGGGCCGTCCGTGGTATCCCTGGAGGATGACCCGCGACTCCGCCCTGCACATCACCGACGATCCCGACGCCGACGCGCTGCTCAGCCGCGACCCGCTGGCGCTGCTGATCGGGATGCTCCTCGACCAGCAGGTCGCGATGGAGACGGCCTTCTCCGGGCCCCGCAAGATCGAGGAGCGCCTCGAGGCGGAGGGCGCCTCGTTCGACGCCGCGTCGATCGCGGGCTTCGACGAGGACGCGTTCTCGGAGCTCTGCCGGACTCCGCCCGCGATCCACCGCTACCCGGCGAACATGGCGGGGCGCGTGCAGGTCCTCTGCCGCGCTCTGGTCGACGACTGGGACGGCGACGCCGCGGCGGTCTGGACGCGGGACGAGCCCGACGGCCGCACGGTCCTCGCGCGTCTGAAGGCGCTGCCCGGTTTCGGCGAGCAGAAGGCGCGGATCTTCCTCGCCCTGCTCGGCAAGCAGCGCGGATTCTCGGGGGAGGGCTGGCGCTCGGCCGCGGGCGCGTACGGAGAGGAGGGCGCCTTCCGCTCCGTCGCCGACATCGTCTCTCCGGAGTCGCTGACGAAGGTCCGCGCCACCAAGCAGGCCGCGAAGGCCGCCGCCAAGGCGGAGAAGTAGGGCCGGGGGCGGCGGCCGGATGGATCGAGCGCTCGACGACGGTCCCGGTCGCCGTCTCCGCAGTCGCAGGCCGAGCAGCCTGACCCGATGATCCCCGCCGCCACCGCCCGGCTGCGCTTCCGTGAGATGACCGCCGAGGACCTCCCCGACATGGCGGACCTGCTCGGCGACCCGGTCGTGATGCGGTACTACCCCGCGCCGAAGGACCGCGAGCAGGCAGCCGCCTGGATCGAGTGGAACCGGCGCAACTACCGCGAGCACGGCTTCGGGCTGTGGATCGTCGAGACCCTCGACGGCGAGTTCGTCGGCGACTGCGGGTTGACCTGGCAGCGCGTCGACGGCGGGATCGAGCTCGAGGTCGGCTACCACGTGCGGGCCGGTCTGCACGGCCGCGGCTACGCCACCGAGGCGGCTGCGGCCTGCCGCGACCTCGCGCTCGCCCACCGCCTCGCGGGACGACTCGTGGCGCTCGTGCACCCGGACAACGCCGCCTCGAGGCGCGTCGCCGAGAAGACCGGCCTCCGCGTGATCGCCGAGGACCGCGACGGCGGCGGACTCGTCCGCACCGTGCTCGGGATGCCGCTCGTCGGGCCCGGGCGCCGGCCTCGGGAACGCTGACCGAACGCCTCCGACGGCTCCGGACCACAGCGCGCGGCCCGCGCCGAGCAGGATGGTCTGAGCTAGATCCGGTCCTCCAGCGCCGCGATCAGCGCCGCGCGGTCCTCACGGAGGATCGAGGCCCCACCCCCCGGCACGGTCCGCACCTCGACGCCGCGGGCGGCGAGGACGCCGCCCAGCGAGCCGTGGCCCAGCGGGTCCTCCGGCATCACGGCGAGCGTCGGCACGGGGAACGTCTCGGGGGCCTCGGCCGCACCCCGTGCCGTCAGCCCGCCGGCGGAGTCCTGCTCCCAGAGCGCGTGGGCCGACACGTCGAGCTCGATCTGCTCGTCCGTCCAGATCGGGTGGCGGTGGCGGAGGGAGCCGGCGTCGCCCTTCTCGACGTGCGCGACCGAGCCGCCGCGGTGGAGCGCGCTCGTCAGTCCGCGGGCGTCCGAGAACGCGGGGTCGAGCAGGACGAGCCGGTCGGCGCCGTACTCCGGGGCGAGCCGGGTGGCGACGACGGCGCCGAGGCCGTGGCCGATGACGAGATCGGGGGTCTGCAGCACCGAGGCGCGGACGTCCGACGCCCAGCGCTCCGGCGAGTACACGGGCGACGCCGGCGAGCCGCCGTGACCGGCGAGATCGGGGGCCACCACGCGGTAGCCGTGCTCGTGCAGCGTCGGGACCAGGGCGTACCAGATCCGGGAGTCGGAGCCGAGGCCGTGGAGGAGGAGCGCCGTCCGCTCGCCCGTTCCGCCGTAGTCGCGGACGAACAGCGCCAGCGGCTCGGCCGGCGCGGCGGCCAGCGCCTTCCGCTCGGCACGGGTCGGCTCGAGCACGAGGGTGTTGCCGAACGCCTGCGGTGCCGGCCCGAACGCATCGCGCGCGCTCTGGATCACCTTGCGGCCGAGCATCGCGTTGCCGACGCCGCCCAGTGCCGCTCCGATCCCGAACGGCATCGCCCGGCCGATCAGGCCCGCGCCCTGCTGGGCGAGGAAGTGCTTGGCGAAGGACTTCTTGGCGCGGTCCGCCAGCTCGCCCACGAGGAAGGACGGCAGGCCCTTCGTGACCACGGAGCCCCAGTACTGGTTGAGGCCGCTGCCCCCGCCGACGGCCTGCCCGGCCACCTGGCGCACCATCTCGCTGCCGGAGGAGCCCATCATCAGCGTGAGCACGAGGGCCCGCGCGCGGTCCGGGTCCTCGAGCGGGATCCCGTGCACCTCCGTCACCGACTGCGCGAAGAGCGCGCTCGCCTCCAGGAACCCTGCGGCTCCCGCGCCGGAGAGAGCCACCGAGGCGGCCGTGCCGATGCCGGGGACGACGGCGGTCGCCCCGATCGCCGCGCCTCCCGCGGCCACGCTCGAGAGGTACTGCCGCTCGAGCGACGTGATGATCTGCTCCGGAGTCGCCCCGGGACGCCGGCGCCGCAGCAGGCGGATGTTCGCCAGCACGGCCGGGCGCTGCACCGCGAGGAGCCGGTCGAGCAGCTTCGCCAGCTGCGCGTTCTCGGAGCCGTCGGCCTGCTCCACCTCGCCGGCCCTCTCCACGGCGCGCTCGCGCTTGCGGTCCTTCTGGGCCATGTCGTGCACTCCTGCGTCCTCGGGTGCCGCGTGCGGGAGGGGTCAGCCGTCGGAGACGGTGCCCTGGACGGGCGGGCCCTCGGCCGGCGCCGTGCTGCTCCGCGGTGTCGGCGCGTAGTCCTCAGCGTAACGCGCGAGCACCTCCTCGATCGGCGCGTCCAGCACCAGGCGGCCCTTGTCCAGGTAGAGCCCGCGCGTGCAGAAGCGGCGGAGGTCGCGCTCGTTGTGCGAGACGAAGAAGAGGGTGCGGCCGGAGGCGAGCAGCTCCTCGATCCGCGCGTAGCACTTCTCGCGGAACGCCCTGTCGCCGACCGCGAGCACCTCGTCCACCAGGATGATCGGCTCCTCGAGCCGCGACACGACGGAGAAGGCGATGCGCACCTTCATCCCGCTCGAGAGGTGCTTGTAGGGGGTGTCGAGGAAGTCGCCGATCTCGGCGAACTCGATGATCGAGTCGAAGCGCGCGTCGACCTCGCGCTTGGACATCCCGTGGAGACCCGCGGTCAGGTAGACGTTCTCGCGGACGCTCAGGTCGGCCACGAAGCCGCCGGTGATCTCGATGAGCGGAGCGACGCCCCCGCGCACCTCCACCGCACCCTCGTCCGGCAGCACGACGCCGGCGACGAGCTTGAGCAGCGTCGACTTGCCCTGACCGTTCCGGCCGACGACACCGATGGCCTCGCCCGCCCGCACCTGCACGTCGAGCCCGCGCAGCGCCCAGAACTCGCCGGGCCGCGAGCGGCGGGAGCGGCCGGCGAAGAGGTCCTTGAAGGAGCGGCGGCCCCGCCGGTTGCGGCGGAAGCGGATCCCGAGGCCGCGGCACTCGATGACCACCGGGGCGTCGGCCATCACAGCTCCTTCAGCACCGCGCGCTCGGAGCGGCGGAAGACGACGAGGCCCAGCGCCAGCACGAGCACCGAGATGCCCGCGGAGGCGAGGATGAGCGGGACGTCGAGCTCGCTCTCGAAGAACGCGGAGCGGTAGAGGGCGAAGATCCCGCTGAGCGGGTTGAGCGCCGCGAGCGGCCGGATCTGCTCCGGCAGGTTGGCCGTGGAGTAGATGATCGGCGACGCGTAGAAGAGGAACCGGAGGACGAGCTTCACGGCCCGCTCCAGATCGCGGAAGAACACCACGAGGGGGGCCACCAGCAGACCCACGCCGAGCGTGAGCACCGCCTGCAGCAGGATCGCCACGGGGAACAGCAGCGCCGCCCAGGTCAGGTGCGCGCCGGCGATCACGGCGAAGAGCACCAGCACCGGCAGGCTCGCCACGAACTCGATGCCCTTCGAGAGCACGATCCGCCCGACCCAGATGGTCCGCGGGATCGACGTCGACCGCACCAGCTTCGCCTCGCGGAGGAACGCGCGGGTCGCGTCGGAGGTCGCCTGGTTGAACCACATCCACGGCAGCAGGCCTGCGAGCAGGAAGACGATGTACGGGTCTTCGCCGACGGTCCGCTGGAAGACGACGGTGAAGACGAAGAAGTAGATGCCCGACATCACGAGCGGGTCGAGAACCGACCAGACGTAGCCGAGCGCGCTCGTGGCGTACCGGACGGTGAGGTCGCGCCTGGTGAGCAGCCAGAGGGAGTGGCGGTAGCGCCAGGCCCGGGAGCGCCGGTGGCGCAGGGCCGTCTCGGTCGCGAGGGTGTCGGCCGTGCTCACTGCGCGACTCCTCCCGTCGGCTCCGCTCGAGCCGGGGGAGGAGCCGGGAGCGTCAGACGAAGAGGTTCGCGCGCTCGAGGTCCTCGGCGAAGTCCACCTCGACGGCGTAGAGGTCGGAGATGTCCATCGGCTCGACGAGCAGGCGGTCCTGCTCGATCGCCAACTCTATGCCACGCTCGAAGTAGTCCTGGGCGTCGACCCGGGCGAGCTGGCGCACCAGCGCGGCCTTGTCGGAGGCGGACACGTAGTTGATCCCGACCGCCTCGCCGAGGCCGCCGCGCACCGTCTTGGAGAGCTCCTGGATGAAGCCCTCGGCGCTCGTCGTGTACTTGACCTCCTCGTCCGACACCTTCGAGGTGTTGACGGTGACGAAGGAGACGTCCTTCGCGATCAGCGCGGCCGCCCGGTCGAGGATGCGCGGGTCGAAGACGACGTCGCCGTTCATCCAGAGCACGCCGCCCTGCCCGCTCGCCTGCAGCGCGCGGAGGAGGCTCTTGGAGGTGTTGGTCTGGTCGTACTGCTCGTTGTAGACGAACGTCGCCGAGGGGAAGGCCTCGATGATGTGCTCGAGCTTGTAGCCGACGACGATGCTCACCGGGACCTTCGTGCCGAAGGCGTGGTGGATGTTGTCGAACTGCTGCTGCATGATCGTGCGCCCGTCGCTGAGCGGCGTGAGCGGCTTGGGGAGGGAGCGGCCGAGCCGGCTGCCCATCCCTGCGGCGAGGATGACGACGGTGGCGGGGCTGCTGCTCGTCGAACCTGTGTGCATCATCGTGTGTTCTCCTCGAATTAACCGCTGCGTCTCGATCTGATCGACTCCTCGGGTAGAGACCTAGTGTACAGTTCACGCCCCCCGGGGCCAGGGTGGTTGACCTCTCGCCGTGTCGCCGGGCGTCGGCGCGGGCGTCGGGGGCCCGCGGGCGAGTTGGTACCGTAGCCGGATGACGTCCGTGACGAACGCCGAGCCCGCTGAGGGTGCCGCGGATCCGGACGGCGCCTCGCCCGTCGTCTTCGAGCTGCACCAGCTGACCCGGACCTTCGGGAGGACGGTGGCGGTCGACCGCATCGACCTGGCCGTCCGCGCGGGGACCTTCTACGGGATCATCGGCCCGAACGGCGCGGGCAAGACCACCACGCTCTCGATGATGACGGGCCTTCTGCGACCCGACACCGGCCGCGTCCTCGTGCACGGCGTCGACGTCTGGAAGGACCCGTCGGCCGCGAAGCCGCTGATCGGGGTCCTGCCCGACCGCCTCCGGCTGTTCGACCGGCTCACCGGCGCCCAGTTCCTCGCCTACTCCGCCGCGCTGCGCGGCATCGACCTCGCCACGGCGAAGCAGCGCACGGTCGAGCTGGCCGAGGCGCTCGGCCTCTCCGACGCGCTGGAGCGCCTGATCTCGGACTACTCCGCGGGGATGGCGAAGAAGGTCGCCCTCGCGGCGGCGATGATCCACGCCCCGCGCGTGCTGGTCCTCGACGAGCCGTTCGAGTCGGTGGACCCGGTCTCCTCGGCCGCCGTGATCACCGTGCTGCGCCGCTTCGTCGAGGGCGGCGGCACCGTCGTCCTCTCCAGCCACGGGCTCGACTTCATCGAGCGCGTCTGCGACGACGTGGCCGTGATCGTCGGCGGGCGCGTGCTCGCCTCCGGGACGGTCGCGGAGGTCGCCGGCACCGCGACGCTGGAGGAGCGCTTCCTCGAGCTCGCGGGCGGCAAGCAGATCGCCGAGGGGCTGCAGTGGCTGCACGACTTCTCCGGCTGAGGGTCGACGTCCTCCTGGGCGCGTTCCGCTCCGGGCCCGCGCGCTCGGCCGGCGCCGTCCTGGGCGTGCTCGTGGTCGTCGCGGTGACGGCCCTGCTGATCGCGGCGATCGGCGCTCTGCGCTCCTCGGACGCGGCGGCGGGCGCTCTCGTGACCGCCGGCGGCCTCGTCTCCGTCGGCTTCCTGGTGCTGCCCTTCCTGCTCGGCCCGCTCGACCCGATGGATCCGCGCGCGTTCCGCCTCTTCGGCCTTCCGCCGCTCCGCCTCGCCGGGGCGCTCGCCCTGGCCGGCCTCGTCTCGGTCCCCACGCTCGCCCTGCTGGTGGTCGGGCTCGCGAGCGCGCCGCTCGTCCCGGGCGCAGGCGCCTTCGCCGTGGTCGGCCCGCTCCTCGCGGTGGCGACGGCCTCGCTGTTCGCGCGGATCGGCCTCGCCGCCTCCGCCGCCCTCGTCCCCTCCCGGACCGCCCGCGAGCTGCTGGCCGTCCTCGGCCTGGTGCTGATGCTCGGCGGTCCCGCAGCCCTCGGCGCCGCCGCGCTGGTCGACACGGGGGACACCCCGGTGCTCGAGCGCTGGGGCGCGGCGGTGGGGGCCACTCCGTTCGGCGCGGCGTGGATGATCGCCCCGGCCGCCCGGACCGGCGACGCGCTCGGCCCGCTCCTGCTGGCACTGGCGACGCTCGTCGCGGCGGGCGCGCTCTGGTGGCTCGTCGTCCGCCTGCTGACCGGGCGCCCCGAGCGCACGCACCGGCCGCCGCGCGGCCTCCGGCTGGGCTGGTTCGACGTCCTCGGCTCGACCCGGACCGGCGCGATCGCGGCGCGCAGCATCACCTACTGGCTCCGGGATCCGCGCTACCAGGCGTCGCTCGTCGCCGTGCCGGTGCTGCCGGTCGCGGCCCTGCTGCTGCTCGCGGTCGTCGGCGTCCCCTTCCCGCTGCTCTCGCTGCTCCCGGTCCCGCTGATCGCGCTGTTCCTCGGCTGGTTCCTGCACAACGACGTCGCCTACGACGGCTCGGCGTTCTGGCTCCACGTGGCCGCGGGCGTCCGCGGCTGGTCGGACCGGCTCGGCCGCGCCTTCCCGACCCTCCTGCTCGGCGTGCCGGTCGTCGTGCTCGGCTCGCTGATCAGCAGCGCGACCTCGGGGCTCCCCGATGCGCTGCCCGTCGTGCTCGCGGTGAACACCTGCCTCCTGCTCGTCCCCGCCGGCGTCGCCAGCGCCGTCTCGGCACGGCTCGCCTATCCGGCTCCGCGCCCGGGCGACAGCGCGTTCACGCAGCCCCAGGCCCCCGGAGCCAGTGGCGCCGGTCCGCAGTCCCTCGCGTTCGGCCTGGGGCTGCTCCTCTCGGCTCCGGCCGTGGTGCTCGGCGTCCGGGCCCTGTTCGTCGACCCGGAGGCGGCGGGCGACGCCGTGCTCGTCGGCTTCGGCAGCGCCGTGGTCGTCTTCGCCCTCGGCGTGCTCCTCGGCGGCCGGCTGTTCGAGCGCCGCGCGACCGAGCTGGTCGCGTTCACCAGCCGCTACTAGCGCCGCCCGATCCGGAGCGCACGGCCGCGGGCCCGGGCTCCGCGCGTAGGATCGTCGGCATGATTCCGCGCGTCCAGAACAGCAGCACCGACCCCCTCGAGGGAGGCGGAGGAACCGCCACGCTCGACCGCGAGCTCGAGGAGCTCCTCAACCAGGAGTCCATCGAGCCGGGCGACCACGAGCGCTTCTCCCACTACGTGCCGAAGGACAAGATCCTCGAGAGCGCCATCACCGGCAAGCCGGTCCGCGCGCTCTGCGGCAAGAAGTGGCTCCCGGGCCGCGACCCGGAGAAGTTCCCGGTGTGCCCGGCCTGCAAGGAGATCTACGCGAAGATGAAGTGAGCGCCCGCCCGCTCACTCGTAGCGGGTCGGGATGACGGGCTCGCCGCGGCCGAGCCGGAGCGCGTCGATCGGCAGCTCGAGGACCGCGTTCGCGTGGTGCGCGCGGGCTGCCGCCACTCCCTCGATGCCGAGGTGCTCGGGACGGATCGTCCCGTCCTCGATCAGGGGGACGAGCAGCGCCCGCTCGCCCTCGCCGACGGCGCCCTCGGGGCCGGCGCCCACGTGCACGACCTCGGCCTCGGCGACCCCGTCGTCCGAGAGCAGACGGCCGGCGGCCTTCCGCCCGCCGATCGACGCCTTCGAGACCGACTTCTTCGCCACCGCGACCCACTCGCCCGCGTCGTCCTCGTGCGCGACCAGCTTGTAGACCAGGCCCGCCGTCGGGTGGCCCGAGCCCGTCGCCACCGAGGTGCCGACACCGTAGGAGTCGACCGGCGAGGCCGCGAGCGCGGCGATCCCGTACTCGTCGAGGTCGTTGGTGACGGTGATGCGCGTGCCGGTCGCGCCGAGCGCGTCCAGCTGCTGCCGGACGGCGGCCACCTGCTGGGGGAGGTCGCCGGAGTCGATGCGCACAGCGCCGAGGCCGGTGCCGGCGACGCGGACCGCCAGGTCGACGGCGGCTGTCACGTCGTAGGTGTCCACCAGGAGGGTCGTGCCGGGGCCGAGCGCGGCGACCTGCGCGCGGAACGCCTCCTCCTCCGAGTCGTGGAGGAGGGTGAAGGAGTGCGCGGAGGTGCCCATCGTGGGCACGCCGAAGCTGCGGCCCGCCTCCAGGTTCGAGGAGGCGCCGAATCCGGCGATGTAGGCGGCGCGAGCGGCCGCGACGGCGGACCGCTCACCGGCGCGGCGCGAGCCCATCTCGGCGAGCGGCCGCCCGTCGGCGGCCGAGATCATCCGCGCGGCGGCGCTCGCCACGGCGCTGTCGTGGTTGAGGACGCTGAGCACCAGGGTCTCCAGCAGCACGCCGTCGGCGAAGGGCGCCTCGACGATGAGCACGGGGGAGCCCGGGAGGTAGACCTCGCCCTCGCGGTAGCCCCAGACGTCGCCCCGGAAGCGGTAGTCGGCGAGCCAGTCCAGCGTGCGGGAGTCGACGACGCGGTTCTCGCGGAGCCAGGACAGCTCGTCGTCGCCGAAGCGGAAGCGCGAGATCAGCTCGAGGAGCCGGCCGGTGCCCGCGAGCACGCCGTAGCGGCGTCCGGGCGGGAGGCTCCGGGCGAACACCTCGAACATGCAGCGGCGGTCGGCGGTGCCGCTGCCGAGGGCGCCCTCGACCATCGTGAGCTCGTACCGGTCGGTGAGGAAGGCCGTGGAGTCCATCCGCTCAGTGTTCCACGGCCGCCGCCGCGCGGCCCAGGCGCGGGTGCCGGGGCTTGCGCACGCCGCCGGGCCCGGGAGCGGCGTGCGGCCGGGACCGGGCCGCAGGGCGCGGGTAGGCTGTTCCTCCGTGACGGACGCACCGCTGGGCATCTTCGACTCCGGAGTCGGCGGGCTCACCGTCGCCCGCTCCGTGATCGATCAGCTGCAGAACGAGTCGATCGTCTACCTCGGCGACACCGCGCACTCGCCCTACGGCCCCAAGCCGCTCGCCGACGTCCGCGCCTACGCCCTCGACACCCTCGACACCCTGGTCGACCAGGGCGCCAAGCTGCTCGTCATCGCCTGCAACACCGCCTCGGCCGCGATGATGCGCGACGCCCGCGAGCGCTACACGCTCGGCCGCGGCATCCCGGTGATCGAGGTCATCCAGCCCGCCGTCCGCAGCGCTGTCCGCGACACCCGCAACCGCCGCGTCGGGGTGATCGGCACGGTCGGGACGATCCGCTCCCGCGCCTACGACGACGCCTTCGTCGCCGCGCCGGACCTGCAGCTGTTCACCGCCGCCTGCCCGCGCTTCGTCGAGTTCGTCGAGGCGGGCGTCACCTGGAGCGACGAGCTGCTCGCGGTGGCGGAGGAGTACCTCGCGCCGCTCAAGGCCGCGGGGGTCGACACGCTCGTCCTCGGCTGCACCCACTACCCGCTGCTGCGTGGTGCCATCGCGTACGTGATGGGGCCGGACGTCCGCCTCGTCTCGAGCGCCGAGGAGACCGCGCTCGACGTCTACCGGACCCTCGTGGCGCACGGCCTGCAGCGCACCTCCGCCGCCCCTCCGACCTACCGGTGGGAGGAGACGGGCTCGAGCGACTTCGTCCGCCTCGCCCGCCGCTTCCTCGGTCCGGAGGTCTCGAGCGTCGACCTCGTCGAGACCGGCACCATCAACCTGCGCGAGCTCGACCGGGCCGCGCTCCCGCACGATCGAGGGAGACCCGAGTGACCGACAGCACCGCATCGAAGGCCGCGCGCAAGGACGGGCGGGCGCCCGACGAGCTGCGCACCGTGACGATCGAGCGCGGCTGGAGCACCCAGGCGGAGGGCTCCGCGCTCGTCTCGTTCGGGAACACCAGGGTGCTCTGCACCGCCTCCTTCACGAACGGCGTGCCGCGCTGGCTGCAGGGCAAGGGCAAGGGCTGGGTCACCGCCGAGTACGCGATGCTGCCCCGATCCACCAACTCCCGCATGGACCGCGAGTCGGTCAAGGGGAAGGTCGGCGGGCGCACGCACGAGATCTCGCGGCTGATCGGCCGGAGCCTGCGCGCGGTGGTCGACACGAAGGCGCTCGGCGAGAACACCCTCGTGATCGACTGCGACGTCCTCCAGGCCGACGGCGGCACCCGCACCGCGGCGATCACCGGCGCCTACGTGGCGATGGCCGACGCGATCGAGTGGGCGCGCGGCAAGAAGTACGTGGGGCAGAAGGCGCAGCCGCTGATCGACAGCCTCTCGGCCGTGTCCGTCGGCATCATCGACGGCGTGCCGATGCTCGACCTGGCCTACGTCGAGGACGTGCGCGCCGAGACCGACATGAACGTCGTCGTCACCGGACGCGGCCTGTTCGTCGAGGTGCAGGGCACCGCCGAGGGGGCCCCGTTCGACCGCCGCGAGCTCGACGCCCTGCTCGACCTCGCGGTCGCCGGTGCCGCCGACCTCGCCCGCATCCAGGCCGAAGCGCTCGCCGCGGAGCCCGGAGCGTGAGCCTGGACCTCGTCCTCGCCACGCACAACGCGGGCAAGGTGGAGGAGTTCCGCGCCATGATGGCCGGCGCGCTCCCCGGAGTCGGCGTCCGCGCCTACGACGGACCCGAGCCCGTCGAGGACGGCGTGAGCTTCGCCGAGAACGCGCTGATCAAAGCGCGCGCGGCGGCGGCGCACACCGGCCTCGTGGCGCTCGCGGACGACTCCGGGATCTGCGTCGACGTCCTCGGCGGCGCGCCGGGCATCTTCTCGGCCCGCTGGTCGGGACGCGCGCACGACGCGACAGCCAACCTCGAGCTCCTCCTGGCGCAGCTGCACGACGTGAAGGCGGAGCACCGCGGTGCGCACTTCAGCTGCACCATCGCCCTCGTGGTGCCGGACTCCGTGCTCCCGGGCGGACAGGAGACGGTGGTCGAGGGCCGCTGGGACGGCGCGATCGCGACGGCTCCCCGCGGTGCGAACGGCCACGGCTACGACCCGGTGTTCGTCCCCGAGGCCGGGGCGCTCACGGCGGCCGAGCTCGCTCCCGAGCAGAAGAACGCCCGGAGCCACCGCGCCCGCGCCTTCACCGCGCTGCGCGCCGAGCTCGCCGCCCTGTCCGCCCGGCTCTGACCCCGGCGGGTTCCCACCGCGGGATGTCACTCCGGTGCACGCCTGTCGGCGTGCCGCGTGCCGGAGTGGCGTCTCGCGGAGGCGGAGGTCAGGACTTCGGGTGCTTGTCGTCCAGCGTGTCGGCGTCGAGCACGTAGGCGGCCGACTCGGTCGAGTCGGTCTCGGGGTCGGCGGCGAGCTTCGCCTTGCGCTGCTGCTGGAAGAAGTGGAACAGCGTCGGCACCAGCGCGAGCACGACCGCGCCGATCAGGATCACGTCGATGTAGTGCGAGACGAAGTCGGCGACCGGCGGGATGAAGGCGAGCAACCACCCGATCAGGGTGACCCCGCTGCCCCAGATCAGGGCGCCGATGAGGTTGTAGAGGCTGTACTTGCGGTAGTTCATGTGGGCCACGCCGGCCGCGATCGGCGCGAAGGTGCGGACGATCGGCACGAAGCGCGCGAGGATCACGGCGAGGCCGCCGAAGCGCTCGAAGAACGCGTTGGTCCGCTTCACGTTCTCGATGCTGAAGAAGCCGGACTCCTTGCGCTCGAAGATGCGCGGGCCGGCCTTGTGCCCGATCAGGTAGCCGACCTCGCCGCCGACGAAGGCCGAGAACCCGACGGCCAGGCAGATGACCCAGATCGGGACGCCGAGGCCGCCGTTCGACGCGTTCTCGTGCGCCAGCAGGCCCGTGATGATCAGCAGCGTGTCGCCCGGGAAGAGGAAGCCGATCAGCAGTCCGGTCTCGGCGAACACGATGAGGCAGACCACGAGCACACCCCAGGGGCCGAACGAGGTCAGGATCGTCTCCGGATCGAGCCAGGGGACGAGGGCGGCGTGATTCAACGGATCTCCAGTCGACGGGGGCCGGTGGCCGGTCGGCGGTCACGCGAGCGCGCTCAGCGTACCGGCCGATCCCGTGCGGAAGGAGGGACTCGAACCCTCACGCCTCTCGGCACAGGAACCTAAATCCTGCGTGTCTGCCATTCCACCACTCCCGCGTGCGGGCTCCAGTGTAGGAGGAGGGCCCCGCGCCTCAGCCGCGGGAGGCCGCCCGGGGGAGGTACCGCGGGATCCAGCGGGCGAGCGCCCCCGCTCCGCCCAGACCGAGCACCCCCATCACGACGGCGGCGAAGGGGAGGGAGATCAGGGCGGTGAGCGCCGACACGACGATCGGGGCGGCGGCGTTGCCCGCGTCGCCGGTGAAGCGGAACGCGCCGAGGAACGGGGCCGGATCGGCGGGGGGCGCGAGATCGGCGCCGATGGTCATCAGGATCCCGGAGCCGATGCCGTTCGCGGCCGCGAGCACGCAGGCCACGGCGACGAACCAGGGCACCGGATCGAGGGCGAGCACCGAGGCGGCGAGGGCGAGGTGGCCGAGCCCGAGGCCGATCATCGAGGGGATCGCGGTGGCGCCCCGGCCGAAGCGGTCCATCAGCTGGCCGCCGGCGTAGAAGAGGGCGAAGTCGAGCGCGCCGGCGATGCCGATGATGATCGCGGTGTCGGTCTCGGCGAGCCCGATGCTCACCGCCCAGAGGGGGAGGATCAGCGTCCGGCTCGCCCGCAGCGCCCCGATCACGGCGGCGCCGGTCCCCATCCGAGCGAGGACCCCGCGGTGCTCGCGCAGCGTCCCGAGCAGCGACTGCGGCGACTCCGGGACGGTCGCCGACGCCTCCGCGGCGACCACGTCCTCCGGAGCGGCGCGGTCGGCCGCGGCCTGCGCCCGCCGCAGCACCGTCGCGGGGTCGGGCACGAGCAGCAGGACCACGACCGCCGCCACGCAGCAGACGATGTGCACCCAGAAGACGGACTCGACGGAGCCGGTGAGGTGCACCACCCCGGCCGCCAGGAACGGGCCGATCAGCCAGCCGGCGCGGAACGCCCCGGCGAGGGCGCTGAGCGCGCGGGCGCGGTGCGTGATCGGGACGAACGACGTCATGAACGCGTGGCGCGCCAGCGCGAATACCGCGGTCGCGAGGCCGATCACGAAGACGCCGATCGTCAGCCCGACCCACGACGTCGAGAGCAGGCACACCACGAGCCCGAGGATCGACGCGGCCGAGGCTCCGAGCATGGCGCCGCGCTCGCCGATCCGCGAGACGATCCAGCCGCTGGGGATGTCGCCCGCCAGCTCGCCGATCATGATCATCCCGGCCACGAGGCCCGCCAGGGCCAGTGTCGCGCCGAGGTCACCGGCCGCGGCCGGCAGGAGGGGGATGATCGCCCCCTCGCCGATGGAGAAGAGGAGGGTGGGGAGGAAGGTCGACAGCAGCAGCGGCCCGACGGGGAAGGGGCGCGGAGCGGTGCTGGTCACCGTCCCCAGGGTACGCCCGGGCCGGAGGGCGGCCCCCGGCCCCCGGTAGTCTGGACGCACCATGCTGGACAACGACTTCACCGAGCAGATCACTGCTCTCCGCTCCACCTTCGCCGACATCCGCGCCGTCATCGACGTGGACGGCCTCCGCTCGAAGATCGCCGAGCTCAGCGAGCAGGCCGGCGCCCCCGACCTCTGGGACGACACGGCCAACGCGCAGAAGGTGACCAGCGCCCTCAGCCACCGCCAGTCCGAGCTCGCGCGGATCACCGCGATCGACCGGCGCCTGGACGACCTCGAGGTGCTCGTCGAGATGGCGAACGAGGCCGAGGACGCCGAGTCCGAGCAGGAGGCGATCGCCGAGCTCTCCTCCCTCCAGAAGGTCATGGGCGAGCTCGAGGTGCAGACCCTGCTCGACGGCGAGTACGACGACCGCCCCGCCGTGGTCACCATCCGCGCGGGAGCGGGCGGCGTCGACGCCTCCGACTTCGCCGAGATGCTCATGCGCATGTACCTCCGCTGGGCCGAGAAGCACAAGTACGCGGCGACCGTCATGGACGCCAGCTACGCGGAGGAGGCGGGCATCAAGTCGGCCACCTTCCAGATCGACGCCCCCTACGCCTTCGGCACGCTCTCGGTCGAGGCCGGAACCCACCGCCTCGTGCGGATGAGCCCCTTCGGCGCCGCGGGCAAGCGCCAGACCTCCTTCGCCGCGGTCGAGGTCATCCCGCTGATGGAGGAGGCCGGGGCGATCGAGATCCCGGACAACGACATCCGCGTGGACGTCTTCCGCTCCTCCGGCCCCGGCGGCCAGTCGGTGAACACCACCGACTCCGCGGTGCGCCTCACCCACCTGCCCACCGGCACCGTCGTGTCGATGCAGAACGAGAAGAGCCAGATCCAGAACCGCGCCGCGGCGATGCGCGTGCTCCAGTCGCGGCTCCTGCTGCTGCAGAAGGAGCAGGAGGCGGCCACCAAGAAGGAGCTCGCCGGCACCATCACCGCGAGCTGGGGCGACCAGATGCGCAGCTACGTCCTCGCTCCGTACCAGATGGTGAAGGACCTGCGCACCGACCACGAGGTCGGCAACCCCTCGCACGTGTTCGACGGCGATCTGGACGGCTTCATCGCCGCCGGGATCCGCTGGCGGAAGTCCTCCTAGCGCGGCTCGGGCGCGTCCCCACCGACGCGCCGCGCGCCCCCTCGGCGGACTCTTCGGGATCGTCGCTTACCCTCGTACCGACATGATTCGCTTCGACAACGTCTCCAAGCAGTATCGGGGCGGCACGAGACCCGCCCTCAACGCCATCGATCTCGAGATCCTCCGGGGCGAGTTCGTCTTCCTCGTCGGCGCCTCCGGCTCCGGCAAGTCGAGCTGCCTCCGCCTGATCCTCAAGGAGGAGCGCCCCTCCTCCGGGTCGATCCACGTGCTCGGGCAGAACCTCGGCAAGATCTCGAGCCGCAAGGTCCCGTACTTCCGCCGCAACATGGGCGTCGTGTTCCAGGACTTCCGGCTGCTGCCGAACAAGTCGGTCTTCGACAACGTCGCGTTCAGCCTCCAGGTGATCGGCAAGTCGAAGGGCTACATCCAGGAGGCCGTCCCGGACACGCTCAAGATGGTGGGCCTCGCGGGCAAGGCGTCGCGCCTGCCCCACGAGCTCTCCGGCGGCGAGCAGCAGCGCGTGGCGATCGCCCGCGCCGTCGTCAACAAGCCGGCCGTCCTGCTGGCCGACGAGCCCACGGGCAACCTCGACCCGACCACGAGCGCCGGCATCATGGCGCTGCTCGAGCGGATCAACGCGGGCGGCACGACCGTGATCATGGCGACCCACGAGGCCGGCATCGTCGACCAGATGAAGCGCCGCGTCATCGAGCTCTCGGCAGGCAGCATCGTCCGCGACGAGAGCCAGGGCGGCTACGGCCAGACCGAGAGCATCACCGTCGTCCACGACGGCGTCGTGGTCGTGGCGGCCGACGACCACGCTGTCGCCGAGCAGCCCGCGCCCCCGGCGATCATCGACAGCGAGCTCGCGCCCGCCGAGGTCCCCGAGATCGACCTGCGCCAGGAGGCCCCGGCCCCGCCGCCCGAGCCGGCCCGCCTCTCGCAGACCGCCGCCCAGCCCCGCGTCCCCGAGGGCCGCCGCTCCGCCGCCGTCGAGCCGGAGCGCGAGCCGGAGCCGGCCGCCGGGCCCGCCGCCGCCCCGCGCGTCGTCGAGCTGCAGAGCCAGACCGGTCCGATCTTCCTCCCCGCCGACACCGGCGCCCTGCCCGAGGAGTCGCTCGCCGCACGCCTCGGCCTCCGCGCCCACGCGGGCGAGGGCGACGAGACCGGCGACGACCAGCAGAACGTAGGACCCGTCAAGTGAGATTCGCACTGATCTGGTCGGAGGTCGCCAGCGGCCTCCGGCGCAACGTCTCCATGGTCGTCTCGGTGATCCTGGTGACCTTCATCTCCCTCACCTTCGTCGGCACGGCGATCCTGCTCCAGATGCAGATCGGCCAGATGAAGAACTTCTGGTACGACAAGGCGCAGGTCGCGGTGTACATGTGCACCGCCACCTCCGGCGGCTCGAACTGCAGCGGCTCCGACGCCACCGCCGAGCAGATCGACGCGGTGCAGGGCCAGCTCGAGGGCGCCACGCTCGCGCCGTACATCGACCGCTCCTACTTCGAGGACCACGACCAGGCCTACGCGAACTTCCAGGAGCAGTTCGCGGGCAACCCGGTCGCCGAGTACGTCACTCCCGACCTGCTCAACCAGACCTTCTGGATCAATCTGAAGGACCCGACCCAGTCGGACGTCATCGTGGAGAGCCTGTCGAGCGTCTCGGGAGTCGAGAGCGTCACCGACCAGCGGCAGTACCTCGACCAGATCTTCTCGATCCTCAACGCGGCGAGCTACACGGCGATCGGCATCGCCGTCCTGATGCTCGTCGCGGCCGTGCTGCTCATCGCCACCACGATCCGCCTCTCGGCGTTCTCGCGGAGACGGGAGCTGGGCATCATGCGGCTCGTGGGGGCCTCGAACAGGTTCATCCAGACCCCGTTCATCCTCGAGGGGGTCTTCGCCGCGCTGGTCGGCTCGATCCTCGCGGGAGTCGCGGTGGTCGCCATCGTGCAGGTCTTCGTGCAGGGGTTCCTGGCGTACCGGATCCCGCTGACCTCCTTCGTGGGACTCGACGACGCTCTGATCGTCGTGCCGATCCTGATCGTGGTCGGCATCGTCCTGGCCGCCGTCTCGGCGAACGTCGCGATCGCGCGGTACCTGCGGGTCTGATCCCGGACCGGACGTATACTGGTGGGCTGTCCCGTTCGGGGCGGCCCACCGGTGCATCGCCCCGACGATGCCCGCCCCCTTCATCCGCTCGCGACCCGAGGAGCAGCCGTGCCCAGAGAACAGGGACAGAAGGTCGTCGCGACCAACCGCAAGGCGCGCCACGACTACCTCATCGAGGACACCTACGAGGCGGGCCTCGTGCTCACCGGCACCGAGGTGAAGTCCCTCCGGGCCGGCCGCGCCTCGCTGGTCGACGGCTACGCCTTCGTCGACGGGGGAGAGGCGTGGCTCGACGCCGTCCACATCAACGAGTGGGCGCAGGGCACCTGGACGAACCACCCGCCGCGCCGCAAGCGGAAGCTGCTGCTGCACAAGGCGCAGATCCTCAAGATCCACAACAAGGTGAAGGAGGGCGGGTACACGCTGATCCCGCTCTCGCTGTACTTCAGCGACGGCAAGGCCAAGGTCGAGCTGGCCGTGGCCAAGGGCAAGAAGGACTACGACAAGCGCCAGGTCCTCCGAGAGCGCCAGGACCGCCGCGAGGCGGACCGTGCGATGTCGACCCGCCGCCGCCTCGGCGAGTAGGCCCCGGCGGGCACTGTCCGACGGGTGCCGCGCAAGCCTCTTCTTCGCGCCCCGTGCTTTGGGAGACTGGGGCGCGTGACCTCCCCCGAGAACAGCGCCCCCGCCGCCCTGAGCGCCGCCGACGAGAAGACGCGGTGGCGCGCCTTCGCGGTGAGCGTCGGAGTCGCGGCCATCACGATCCTCGACCTCTCGAAGGTCAACGTCGGCCTGCCGTCGATCGAGCGCTCGCTCGGAGCGGACGCGAGCCAGCTGCAGCTGATCGTCGCGGGCTACGCGCTCGCCTTCGGACTGGCGCTCGTGCCGGCCGGTCGGCTGGGCGACATCCGCTCGCGCCGCCTGCTGTTCCTCATCGGGCTGACCGCGTTCACGGTGACGAGCCTGCTCTGCGCGCTCGCGCCGTCGATCGAGCTGCTCGTCGTCGCGCGCTTCCTGCAGGGCGTCGCCGCGGGAATCCAGATGCCCCAGGTCCTCGGGCTGGTGCAGCAGATGTTCACCGGCGCCGAGCGGGCCCGGGCCTTCGGGGTCTTCGGCGCGACCATCGGCCTGTCGACCGCCTTCGGCCCGACCCTCGGCGGCCTCCTGATCGCGATCGGAGGCGAGCAGGACGGCTGGCGCCTGCTGTTCTGGATGAACATCCCGCTGGGCGTCGCCGCGCTGGTCTTCGCCTGGAAGCTCATCCCGAAGAAGCGCTCGCGGCCCGAGGGAGACCGGTCCCTCGACCCGGTCGGCCTGCTCCTGCTGGCGGTCGCGATCTTCGCGTTCATGCTGCCGTTCCTGCTGACCACGGGCTCCTCCTCGGACTCGCCCTACCGCTGGTTCTGGCTGGTGCTCGCCGCGGCCGCCGCCGCCGTCTTCGTGCGCTGGGAGGCGCACTACGCCGCGTCGGGGCGGACGCCCGTCATCGACTTCCGCATCTTCCGGACCAGCTCCTATCGCAACGGCATCCTGGTCGCGACCTCCTACTTCGCCGCGATCCCGGCGACCTTCCTCCTCACCACGCTCTTCCTCCAGCAGGGGCTCGGCCTCGAGCCGGTGTTCGCCGGCATGGTGAGC
This sequence comes from Rathayibacter sp. AY1E6, assembly GCF_002931115.1. Lineage (NCBI taxonomy): Bacteria > Bacillati > Actinomycetota > Actinomycetes > Micrococcales > Microbacteriaceae > Rathayibacter > Rathayibacter sp. AY1E6. The sequence goes on from NZ_PSVK01000017.1 coordinate 56,976, forward strand.
ATCCCGTTCGCGCTGACCTCGGCGGTGACCGCCTGGTACGGCGGCAAGCTCGTGCAGCGCTACGGCCGCGCACTGGTGGTGCTCGGCATCGTGCTCGTGGTCATCGGCTTCACGCTCGTGCTGCTCGCCGCCGAGCTCCTCCCGGCCGAGACCGCCGCCTACGGCATGGGTGCCGCGATGCTCGTCGCCGGGGCCGGAGGCGGCTTCGTCGTGTCGCCGAACCAGACGCTCACCCTCGCCGAGATCCCGCCGGCGCAGGGCGGCGTGGCGGGCTCCGTGGGCCAGCTCGGCCAGCGCGTGGGCACCGCGGTCGGCACCGCCTGCGCCTCCGCCGTCTTCTTCGCGACCCTGGCGAGCGAGCAGGGGATGGCGGAGGGGCTGGACCGGTACCACGACGCCTTCCGCAACGGCTACTTCGTCACCCTCGGGCTGATCGCGCTCGCGCTCGTGCTGGGTCTGCTCGATCTGCGCCGCCGCCGGGTGACCGCCCGCGGAGCTGAGGTAGACTAGGACCCGTAACTCCACAGTGTGCGACGAACGACCCACTCCAGCGGCCTCCGGGCCGTCGAGTGCTCGCGGGGATGATCGGTTTCGACATTGCCTGCGAAACTGCGAGAAGCGGGTCGAGGATCCAGGGTCATCTCGTCAACGATCCCTGGAAAACACAGGTGCCGAACAGAAGCGCACCGACTTCGCTCTCGCTGCCTAAGCCAGAGTAGATAGTCCGTCAGCCCGTGGGTGCGTCCTCGCCCCGGATCCTGGCGTCATCTAGAGGACTTGCTGCGTCGTTACGCCTGAGGGCGACGCGGGACTTGCACTCGGGCTGGGCCCGTCGACCGATGCGCCGATGGTAACGGTCGGGGCCGAGCAGAACGCTCTCATCGGCTACACCCGTAGAAGGCGCAGAATCACAGCGATGGACGGGGGTTCGATTCCCCCCATCTCCACCACCGGTCGTCGTCGCACACTGGGAGCTCCGCTCCGCCGCCCTCACGACGGTCGCACGTCGAGCTGTCTGATCCGCCCGTAGAGGGTGAGCATCGCCAGCCGGTCGTCGTCGTCGTGCGCCGGGCCGGCGAGAGCCTGCGGCGGGGCCCAGTCCCGGTAGAGCACGCCCGGCGCCAGCACGGCGACGGCGGTGCCGGCCGGGTAGTGGGCGCTGCGGTCCACCGGCAGCTCGGCGAACGCGTCGGGCAGGAGCCGGTGCAGCACGTCCAGCAGAGGACGGAGCCGTGCTGCTCGCGCCTCGTGCACGGAGAGGGTCACGGCGTTCATCGCGGCGAGCGCGGCCACCAGGTGCTCGGCGGCGTCGTCGTCGTCGCACCGCTCGGTGACCAGCAGCGAGACCACACCGCGCGGCTTCAGCCAGCCGAGCGTGGCGGCCTCGTCGTCGCCGTCCACCGAGACGACGCGGTCGGAGGCGTGGGCGTAGTCGTGCAGGAGCCGCGACCAGACGTCGCCCGGGCCGGGCCCGTCGACCTGCGCGACCGCCTCCGCCGCGGCGAGCAGGGAGCTCTGCCGGTGGAGCCTCGGGAACAGGCTGTCCGCCGGTCCCCAGTGCTGCTCGGCCGTGCGCGAGCGCTCGGGGGGTTCCTGGTCGTGCCGGTCCTGCATGTCGACTCCTGAGCCGCCGGTCTCCGCGCCCCCTCGCGCCTGCCGTTCGTCCCTTCACCCTGCGCTCCGACGGAGCGCGTGTCAATGAGCCGAACGGGGGTCGATCGGAGCCGTGGTCAGCGAGCGGAGCCGAAGAGGCTGCCGGTGGTGGAGTCGTCGGCCGGATCGAGGACCGCGCAGACGATCGTGCGGTCCCCGTGGCGCCAGCCGACCTCGGAGGGGACGAGCGAGCGGTACTCGAGGGCGGAGTCGCCGTAGGCGATCCCCATCACGGCGCCGAACTCCGGCTCGCAGCCCGCCTCGGCCTGGGCGAGCAGCGTGTTGCGGCTGGTGTAGCGGTCTCCGGGCTGCGCGAACGTGTGGAAGACCTCCAGTGCGTGCTCCTCGGCGCACGGGACGACGTCCACGTCGTCGATGCGGTCGTCGCCCGGGTCGGCCAGGCAGTCGCCGCGCCGCAGCGAGAACACGTCGGTGACGCCGGCGGTCGCCACCGTGCCGCCCTCGTCACGCACGGCCTCCGGGCCGTCCGGCCCGACGACGGAGGAGCAGCCCGAGAGGAGCAGGAGGAGCGCCGCCGAGGCGAGCGCGGCCGTCCGGCTCCTCATCGCGGCGCCACGATCGCGAGCACCTCGTCGTGCAGCAGGCCGTTGGTGGCGACGGCGCTGCCGTGCCACGGCCCGTCCTCTCCGTCGGCGGAGGTGAAGCGGCCGCCCGCCTCCTGCACGATCGGCACCAGGGCGGCCAGGTCGTAGGGCTTCACGTCGAACTCGCCCGCACCGTCGAGGAGGCCCTCGGCGACGAGCATGTAGGGCCACGCGTCCCCGTACGCCCGGTCGCGCCAGACGGCGCCGGCGAGCTCGAGCAGCTGCGGGAGACGGCCCGCGCCCTTCCACTGCTGGATGCTGTTGTAGCTGAAGGTCGACGAGGCGAGCGTGTCGATCCCCGAGACGCGCAGCGGTCGCGGCTCGGTTCCGGCCTCCAGCTCGACGGCCCAGGCGCCGGAGCCCTCGGCCGCCCACCAGCGCGTGCCGAGAGCGGGAGCGGAGACGACTCCGACGACGGGGACGCCGTCGACCGCGAGCGCGATCAGGGTCGCCCAGATCGGGACGCCGCGGAGGAAGTGGGCGGTGCCGTCGATCGGGTCGAGGATCCACTGCCGCGAGGCCTCGCCCGAGGTGCCGAACTCCTCGCCGAGGATCGCGTCGTCCGGACGCTCGGCGGCGAGCAGCGCGCGGATCGCCTCCTCGACGGCGCGGTCGGCGTCGGTGACCGGGGTGCGGTCGAGCTTCGTGTCCACGACGAGGTCGAGCGCGCCGAACCGCTCCCGCGAGATCGCATCGGCCGCGTCCGCCAGGCGGAGGGCGAGTCGGAGGTCGTCGTCGAAGCTCTGGTCACTGCTCTGCGGGGTCACGCGACCACGATACCGGTGGGTCCCGCGGAGCCTCCGATCGCTGCCGCGGGCTTTCCGTCGCACTCGATTTGACGAGACGGGGGGAGACGCTGGTAATGTGATCCCTCGGTTCGGCACGCACGGTCAGCCGGCCGGAACGCACCTCTAGCTCAATCGGCAGAGCAACTGACTCTTAATCAGTGGGTTCTCGGTTCAAGTCCGAGGGGGTGCACGGACAGGCCCGATACTACGCGGAAACGCGGGTATCGGGCCTTCGTCGTTCCCGGGCTGACGGCAGCGCTGACGGCAACCGCGCTGCAAGACAGCCCGGGGCGGGCGGCATCACGAATTGTTGACGGCAGTCTGTGGGCCGCGGACGTTGAGCACCGGCTTCACGTAGTCGACGGTCTCGCCGCGACGCGGGCCGTACTTCGCGACGAAGGAGACCTCCTCGAGCTTGAGGACGGCCTTCGCCGGGCCGTCGATTTCGGCGGGGCGGCCGTCGACGTCGTAGCGGGCGAGGTCCTGGGCCATGCTCCACGAGCCGGTCTGGAACTTGAAGATCCCGAGGTCGGGGTCGGCGGCGAGGCGGAAGTAGAGCTCGATCTGAGGCGCCGGGCCGAGGCCGTCCTGGCCCTTGCGCTCCTGGAAGGAGAGCTCGGCGTCGGGGTCCGGCGTGCCGTCGGCGTAGGTCTCGCCGTCCGAGTCGATGATGAGCTTCCCCTGACGGCTCCAGAGGACCATGCGCTGACGGAGCGCGCTCGGGCCGGCGAGGATGACGTCGACGCCGTCGACGCCGGAGAAGACCTCGATCTTGTCCTCGCCCTTCGCCTCCCAGGGCTGGGGCGCGTCGCCGCCGAAGAGGTCGAAGACGCGGTCCGCGACGACGGGGTCGCCGGTCGTGATGCGCCAGTCGGAGACGGTCGCAGGGCGGCCGTTCAGGGTGTAGCCCGAGCGGAAGCGGCCGACGGTGTCGTCGACGAAGGAGGGCGGCGCATCGAGCTTAGGGGCCGGGTCGAGACCGAAGATCCGGAGCGGGCGGTCAGCCATGCGCAGCGCCCCCGCGAGCGACACGCCGCACTGCGCGCCAAGCGAGCTCGTAGTCGACGCCGCGGGCGGTGAGGTCACCGACGAGGGAGTCGAGGAGCGCGCGGGTGTCGTGGTCGAGTTGCGCGGTGTCGGCGTAGATGCCGAGCGAGCGCTCAGGCATCGGCCCGGACGAATGCACTCGCGGGGCCGTAGGAGCCGTCGAGGAAGACGGCACGGTAGGCCTCGGGGCCGTTGGGCCAGGGCTGAATGATGTAGTGCAACTCCAGTGCGGTCGCCGGGCCGTAGTCGTCGTCGGGGATGAACGCGTCGGGGTCGCCGAGCGAGGGGTCGGCATCGCAGAGGAGGTCGGCGGCGCCCGCGCCGGTGCTCTGGGAATGGTAGGTGTCCGTGGTGGAGGCGGTGTGCGAGTTCATGCCTTCATCATATGTAACCGAGTTACATGCGTGCAACTCAGTTACACTCGCGTGAGTGAACACACGCACCGAATTGCTGACACTGGCGGAAGAGCAGAGGACCTTGCCCGAGCGCCGCGGTGCTCTCGTAGAGCGCGCTCGCGCCGAAGGTATGACGTGGCGCGAGATTGCCGACCTTCTCGGCATGACAGAGCACGGTCTGATCAAAGCCGCGAAGCTACGCGCCTCCCACAACGACGAAAGGGCCCGCCCCGGACGGCAAGTCCAGGACGGGCCCTAGGCGCGTCAACAATGCAAGGACGCCGAGCGAAGGTAGCCTGTGAGGATGGAACTGGACCCTGCCGCTGTCGCGACTGCTGCGGCTGCCACCGGCGCTGGCGTAGTGTTCGCCAAAGAGGGTGCTCGCGTCTCCGCCGATCTTGTCGGCCGGGCTCTCGGACCCGCCGCGGACGAGCTCGGTGAGGTGCTCAAAGGTCTCACGCCTTGGCGCAAGCGCAATGTGGAGCGGATCGCGGAAAAAACTCAGCGCAAGGCCGGGCCGGATTCTGGACCTGCCGACGCCCGGACCGCACGCCGAATCCTCGACGAGGGTTCCTACTCTGACGACGAGATTATGGCGGAATACCTCTCTGGCGTTCTCGCTGTCACGAAGCGCGACCTCCATGGGGACTTGGGGGTGCCGTGGGCCGCGCTGATCGCAAACTTGAGCAGCATCCAGATACGGCTGCACTACCTTCTCTATCGGCAGTGGGCCGTTCTGCTCGAAGGGGCGGCCGACCTGAAACTCTCGAACTTCTCGACGATGCCGCGTGTTCAGATCCAGGTTGGGGCAGTTGAGTTGTTGTCTGGACTGGCTCTCGAGGGCCGCTCAGACGCGCTTGCGGTGTTCGAGCATGCGATGTTTGGGTTGAGGCGAATGGGTTTGATCGCCGACGAATTCCACGGCGGCAGCGGACCGGATGGTGGTCCTGCGATGACCATGGGCATGACGGTCGATGGACTGGAGTTGTACTCCTGGGCGATCGGTCGCGGGGCGATCCAGCCGAATGACTTCCTGTCGTTCGGGGCCGTCGAGGGTGACTACGACGACCTGCCGCTCCTCACGACCGCTGTCCTGCCGTACTACACGCCGACGGGCCAGTAGATCGGGTCTGAACGACGAAACGCCCCGTACCTGACCCAGTGGGCCGGGCGCGGGGCGTTCGCGCGTCCAAGAGGCGCAAAGGAATTCCCAGCAGGCCGCTAGTAGTGGCCCCACTTTGACTGGAAGTGCTGCATCAGCTTCCAGTCGTAGTCGTCGACGACGTCTCGGACGATTCCGTCGGCGACGTCGGCCGTGCGCGAGAGGAGGTACTCGCCTGTCCAGGGGTTCTGGACGTAGACGGGCACCGGCGCCTGGCCGGCAAGGCCTCCGCCTGCGACGGGTGGCGACGAGAAGCCCGCCGTCGGCTCGACGAGCGGGCTCGCGGTCGGGGAGGCGGCGTTCGTCAGTGCCACGACGGCGTCTTCGACTCCGCCGAGGGAGCTCGTCAGGCCGCCGACGAAGGCGTCGCCGACGGCCCCGCCGGAGTGGAGGCGCGCTTCTGACGACGAAAGGACCCGCCGCGGACGATAGGGCTCAGGATGAGCCCTAGGCGCGTCTTCTGTTTGTCAGTTGGATCCGCGCGCCGCCGACGCTGGCAACCTGTCTGCGCGGCGCGGCCTTATGCAGGCGGGAGGGTTGCGGGTCGAGGGCGCATTGCTGTGGTTGCGAGACGCGACCGCGCGCTTCGGACGTACTCGAGCCATTCCCACGGGTAGAGCACGACAATGTCTCCGGGAATAGTCGCTGTCCGAAAGTCCCGGTCCCGCGTGATACAAAAGCGGCGGTAGAAGGTGTTAGCGGCTCCGCTCGCTTCCGCAGTGCGGTACACGCAGCCGTCTTCATGAGAAAGCGGCGGACTGCCGTAGGAAATCTCCACGTCACCGATAGTTCCACCGCTGGTCATATCAAACGCAAGTTCGTCAATGAAGCTGTCCGTGAAGGACTGGGCATGCTCGTCGGACCAGCCTAAGCCGCGTTCCTCGTCCACTTCTCCGTTTTCGGGTTGAACGAGCTTGTCGAAAGCTAGGTCGTCGATGTGATGGCTCGTCCAAACCTCGAGCCGCTCTTCACCTAGGAAACGGCCTGAAATGGTCGTTGCAATCGCACGAAGACTGTCAACGCGATAGTCGGTGCTCGGTACCTGTGAGCCGCTCTGGCGCGCTGCGGCCTCGCTAAATTTGCTCCACGTAAAGGGCGGGCCGAGAAGGCGCGCCATGTCGAGGTAGATATTCACGTCGAACACAACGAGGCTCACTTGGGCGGGGAGCAGGCGTATGGGACTAGCCACTAACGTCGCTCGTGCAAGAGCTTCGGGCAGTGCGCTTTCGCTTGCTCGGCGGTCTCGTGTCCCTCGAGAGCGGCTTGTTCGTTATAACTGACCCCGCGGGCTCTGTTTGACGCTCGCGAATTTCCTTGAGGATTACATCCAGTTCGGACCAGTGGGCCGCTACGTCGGGCACGCGGCTTTTTGGAAGAATGACTATTCCGCCGGCGCTGACGTCGGCTGCGCGGCGCCCGAGCAGCGTTCGGTTGTCGCGGTAGAAGTTTGCGATCAGCGTAGGAGAGAGTGGACGCCGACTTCTTGCATCGGCTGGCAGATCTCCGCGTGCAGCTTTCCAGGGTTGTTCGGCGTGAGTGAGGTCCGACAACTCCTTGCCACTGAGTGACCCATACTGTGCGACCACTGCATCAACCACGGTGCGAGCGCGGTCTTCAACTTTGTTTGCGTCCCCGCTCCAGGAGCGAACAGTCCCAGACTTATGCTGCTGGTACACGTGGTCAACGACGGGTCCATCCCGCCAGGCCTCGATGGTGTCTGGAAAGAGCGACTCGTCATGGATGGCCAGATGCCACGCCTGGGAGTAAAAGAGGAGCTTCTGCAGCTTCATCGCGTCAATCGCACCGACACGTTCGGTGAGGAGTGCGGCTACGTCATCGATCTTCATGCAGCACCTCCTCCGGCCTCGCTTCTGACGGGCCTGTCTCGTCGATCGAGTAATGCGGCCCGGTCGTCGTGTCCCAAGACTCGTGTGTCGATGGTACGTAAGTCTGATGGGTCTGGGCTGCGGTTTCGCGTTCAGGGAACTGCGACACGCCGATGGGCCACGAACTCCCCGGCGAAGCGAGCGTTCGCGGCGGTGTTCAGAATGGCGGCGGCTCCTCGAGGACCGCAGGGCGGTCTTCGAGGTCGTCATGGGCCTCAAAGCGGTCACGGAAGCGGTCCTCGCCGGCCAAGCGCTCGCGGATTTCGCTCCGCTTGAGGCCCGGTACCGCGCCGAGGAGGCTCTGGTACGCGGCGCCGATGCCGCGGCGGTCGTTGCCGGGCGACCGCGCGGCGAAGCTACACGCGCGGTCGAAGGCTGCGGCCGGTGTCCAGCCATCTGCGGGGGTGTCGGGGTGCCAGCGCTCTTCGCCGTCGTCGAAGCGGACGTCGAGGGTCAGCGATCGAGGGGCGGCGCGCTGACTGGAGGGCGGCCTCATGTCTTGCCATGCCAGCGGCTGGCGGCGCCTTGTCGGCCTCGCTCGCTAGCGGTCAGCTTCCCGCTCGTCGGCGGCGGCACGAGGCGCGCCAGGATCCCGGCTGCCGCGGTGCGGGCGAGGCGGGACTCGACGCTCGAGGGATGGACGACGATCTGCCCCGTCGAGCCGGTAGCGACGCCGCCCGCCTCGCGCGCGACGATGGCGTGCGCCTCGCCCGCGGCCAGGAGCTCGCAGGCCGTCTCGAGAGCGGCGAACTCGGCGCCGGCGAGATCTCGCCGTTGCTCGAGTACGGCGTCGAAGGCGTCGCGGACGACGTCGGGCCAGTGCTCGGGGTACGCGGGGACGTCGGTCATGGAAGCTCCTGAGAGGGTGAAACGAGGGCGGGCAGCGAAAAAATAGGACCTATGCCCGCATCGACAGGGCGTTGCTGTGCCGCTTCGGGGAGGGGAGGAGGG
>NZ_PSVK01000018.1:0-65155 GCF_002931115.1 Rathayibacter sp. AY1E6
TCGTGACTCCATCGTCAGGGGCGGCGTGGGGCCCGGAGGCGCACCGTGAGCGGCGCGCCCCCGGGGGCGGGGGGGGCTGCGGAGAGGCGCCGGAGGGCGCCAAGGGGAGAGGTCCGGTGGACCTCGGAGAAGAACTCGCCGTGACTCGCAGGATCCGGCGCGACCTCCACCTCGAGGCCTCCGACGCCGCCAGCTGCACGGTTTGTTCACGGTAACAGGGCGTCTGCGCAAACTCAACGGCCCCCGTGAGCGGGGGTGGCATCACTTCACGGCGCCTGCGGTCCGCGCGGTCGCTTTCGTCACGGAGGAAGGATCCGCGGCGCCCCGTGGAACGGCGCAGGCGACGTGGGCCGGATCGGACGTTCGTCGTGAGTCGTGATCAGCACCGCCGTCCCGAGCCGCCGTCCTCTTTCTTCCACCGCCGCTCGCGCCTCCGCCGCCGCTGTCAAGAGGGGAGAGACGGTCCGCGCCCCTCGCCTAGGGTGCCGGGATGCCCCGCACCCGGACGTCCCGCGCCGCCCTCGCCTGGCGGGAGGCGGTCACCGGCTCGCGCTTGATGCTCGCTCTCAAGACGGCGCTGGCGGTCGGCATCGCCTGGGCCGTCGCGCCGCTCGCTCCCGGAGTCGCGGAGCAGTACCCGTACTACGCGCCGCTCGGCGCCCTGGTCAGCATGTACCCGACCCTGATGGGCTCGGTCCGCACCGGACTGCAGACCCTGCTCGGCCTGGCGGCGGGGATCGGGCTCGCCGCCCTCGTGGTGGTCACCGTCGGCCCGACCTGGTGGACGATCCCGCTCGTCGTCGGGATCGGCGTGGTCCTCTCGGGGACGGGGTGGTTCGGCGCGGGCCGCGAGTACGTGCCGATGGCGGCCCTCTTCGTGCTGATCATCGGCGGGGCCGACGCCGAGGACTACTCCCTCGGCTACCTCGTGCAGATGGCGGTGGGCGTGGTGGTGGGGCTGCTGGTGAACGTGGTCGTCGCCCCCGGGCTCACCGTCGAGGCGGCGTCCGCCCGGGTCGACGCGTTCCAGCGCGAGCTCGCGGAGCACCTGCGCCAGCTGGCCGCCGCGCTCGAGGAGACGTGGCCGCCCGAGCACGCGGCGTGGGCGCGCAACGGCGAGGAGCTGGCCCGGACGGCGGAGGAGGTCCGCGCGGCCCTCGCGGACGCGGACGAGAGCCGCAAGGGCAACCCGCGCGCGCTGCTGCACCGGCGCGACTCCCGACCCGACCACCTCCGCCTCGAGACGCTCGACGCGATCCTCTTCCACGTCCGCGATCTGAGCGGCGCCCTCGCGGACACCATCTGGGAGCGGCCGGGCGCGCTCCCGTTCGATCCGGCCCTCGGCCCGCCGCTGAGCGAGGCCTGCCGAGCGGTCGCCGACGCGATCGACCGCGACGACCGGGGCTCTCCCGCGACCCACCGGGCGATCGGAGGCGCGGCCCGCGCGATCCGGCACCTCGTGCAGGTCGTCGACGAGCGGACCGCCGCGACCTCCCGGACCCTCGGGCCCGGCGTCCTCGCGGCGATGCACCTCCGCCGCGTCCTGGTGCGCCTGCAGCACGACGGCGCGGAGCCGCAGGAGGAGTGAGGGCTGGCGCCTCCCGTCCCATACTGATATGGTTATGGGACATCAGGAGGACGGGGACGACGTGGAGCGGACGGTGACGACGACGAGCCTCCGTGGTCGCACGCCTGAGCGGGTGACCACGGAGGCTCGTCTGGCCTTCGGGCAGGCGCTACTCGCAGACGAAGAAGGCGACCTCCACGTAGCCCATCGTCTGCGAACGGGTGTCGACGTCGGAGGTCTCGACGGTCACGCCGGACGCGGCGAAGCTGCTGCCTCCTGCGCCCGTCGACGCGTTGGCCGCGTAGGAGCCGCCACCGCGCACCCACAGGGAGGTGCCGCCGCCGGCACCGCCGAAGTAGCCGCCGCCGCCACCACCGGACGCGTAGGTCACCTGGCGGCTCGCGTTCGTCCTCGCTGCGCCGGCACCGCCGTCGCGCCCGGAGCCCGGGCTGCCGAGAACCGACTCGGTCACGTTCACCGTCGTCACACCGGGCTGCCCCGGCCCGGTCTGGCTTCCGCCGGTGCTCGGAGCCTGCTCGGTGGAGCCGGTGCTGCTGTCCGCGCGCGAGACGGCGCTGTCGTAGCCGGAGCCGCCGACGGGGCCGCCGGACCCCGCGTTCGGCCCGACGCGGGCGGACCGGGTGAAGTCGTTCGAGGTGAAGCCGGCTGCGCTACCGCCGCCGCCGCCCGCGATGACGAGCAGGGAGCCCGCGGCGGTGATCCCGCTGGCCCCGCCCCCTCCTCCGGAGCCGATGTAGCCCGGAGTGCCCGGAGCCCCGCCGTTGCCGAGCCCCCGGCCGCCGGCCTGGTTGCTGCCGCCCGAGCCCGCGGTGATGACGATCTCGGACGCTCCGCCGAGCGCGTCGACGGGGATGGTGCCCGTCACCCGCGCACCGGCGCTGGTGACGTCCGACCCGGTGCGGACGCCGCCGCCGTCTCCGCCGACCGCCGTGAAGCGGACCCACTGGGTTCCCGCGGGCACGGGGATCGTCCGGGCCGCGAGCGCGGTGGTCGAGGTGGCGTCGATGCGCTGCGCCTCCTGCAGGGCGCACTGGGGGGCGGTCGAGGCCGACGCCATCGGAGCGGCGATCGAGGCGGCCACAACAGGAATCGCCCATGCGGCGCCCTTCACCACGGTTCGGCGCTGGGTCAGACGATCGGGGGCGCCGCTCGGCGTGCTGGTGTCTTCGTTCTGCATCGGAGTCCTTCTGTCATCGTGCACCCCTGGGTATCGGGGGCAGAGTCGGGTGAGAGGCGCGGGAGGATGCCCGTGCCGCTCCGACAGAGTCGCCTGCTCCGCGACGGGGCACGCCGCTCGAGGCCGCTCTGGCGCGAAGCTGCCCAGAGGCGGCGCGCCGCGCCTCCCGCGCCTCATCCTCAGCGACTTCTCCGCAGCGCCGAACAGTCGTGGACGACGTCGCAGATGCCCCGTCGGACTCGCCGATCCGGACCCTCCGAGCGGGCGGCCCGACTCGCGAGCACCCCGGACCGAGCGGCCCGGAGAGCCCGCGACGGGCGAGCGCAGAACCCGACGTCAGTCCGGCGCCGGCCCGCGACGGCCGAACGGGCAGCCCGGCGTCAGCCCGGCGTCACGCCCCGACGGCCGAACGGCCAGCCCGGCATCAGCCCAGCGCCAGCCCGGCGTCAGCCCGCGTCGGCGAGCAGCGCCTCGCGGTCGAGCCGCTTCGCGTAGCAGCGGGCGCTCGGCTCGTCGCCCCAGTAGCCGTAGCCCGCGATCGGGTCGTAGCCGGCGCTCGCGTAGAGCGCCATCGCCTCCGGCTGCTCCGTGCCGGTGACCAGTCGGAGCAGCTCCACGCCCTCGCGGGCCGCCAGCCGCTCGACGCCGGCGAGCAGCACGCGGCTGAGCCCGCGGCCCCGCGCGGCGCTCACCACGAACATCCGCTTGATCTCGCCGATGCCGTCCTCGACCGCGAGCGCCACGCAGCCGACGAGCCCGCCGTCGACCTCGAGCAGCAGGGTCGGAGCGTCGGCGGGCGGACGCGGACCGGTGTCGTCGCCGCCGTAGCGGGCGAGGAGGTCGGCCTCCTGCAGGGCGAAGAGGTCCGTGGCGGCCGGGTCTCCGGCCGTGGTCTCGATCAGGCGGTGCACGGCACGATGCTACGGCGCGGCGGCGAGCCCCGCGGCGATCCCGGTCAGCTGCTCGAGCACGACCCGCACGGCCGAGCGCTCCAGCGTCTCGGGTCGGGCGAGGCAGTCGATGTGGCGGCCGAGCCCCGGGATCCCGAGCGGCCGCAGCACCACCTCCGGCGTGCGCCGCAGGTCGGTCGTGTACCGCGGCAGCAGCGCGACGCCGTCGCCCGCCGACACGACCGCCGCCGCGACCAGGAAGTCGTTGATCCGGTGCGGGATGCGCGCGTCGCCGCCCGCGAGGACCGCGATGGCGTCGATCGCCCGCTCCAGGGGGAAGCCCTCGTGCACCGCGACCCACTCCTCGTCGCGGAGGTCGGCGGGACGGACGACGTCCTTCGCGGCGAGCGGATGGTCGCGCCGCAGCGCGAGGTCGAGCGGCTCGAAGAGGAGGGGCGTGGAGCGCACGGTCCCGGGCCACTCGGCGCTGCCGGCGAGCCGGTGCGCGACGACCAGGTCGTGATCCGCGGTCAGCCCGGCGAAGGCGCTCTGCGCCACGTCGAAGTCGGCGAGCGCGACGCCCGGCCGACCCGGTGCGCGCAGCGCCTCCAGCAGCGGACCGAACATCGCCAGCCCCGCGCTGTGGAACGCGGCGACCGAGACCGTGCCGCTCGGCTCCCCCTCGAAGTCCGCGACCGCCCGGGCCGCGCGCTCGAGCGCCACCTCCACCTCGACCACGGCCGCCGCGAGAGCGCGGCCGGCGGGGGTCAGCGCGGTCCGGCGCCCGTCGCGGAAGGTCAGCGCCGTCGGAGTGCGGCGCTGCAGCGCGCTGATCTGCTGCGAGACGGAGGAGGGGGACACCCGCATCGCGGCGGCGACGGCGGCGATGCTCCCGCGCTCGCCGAGCTCCCGCAGAGCCCTGAGCTGTCCGAGTTCCATGAGTTCCAACTTACGCGTCGGCGAAGAAGATGCATTCTTGTCCTGCGGGTCTCCGTGCCGCCACGATGAGCCGTGCGCGCTCTCCTCTCCCGCTTCCGGGTCGACCTCCTCCTGCTCGTGGTCGCCGCCTCCTGGGGCTCGACCTACTTCGCGGCGAAGGAGCTCGTCACCGACTCCAGCGTGATGGCGCTGCTCGGCTCGCGGATGACCCTCGCCGCCCTGTGCCTGGCCGTGATCGTCGCGGCGCGGCGGCACCGGATCACCGCGGCGGAGTGGCGGGTCGGCGTGACCATCGGGGCGCTGCTCGCGACGATCTTCGCGCTCGAGACCTACGGCATCGCCGGCACCTCCGCCACCAACGCGGGCCTCATCATCAGCCTGACGATCGTGATCACGCCGATCCTCGACTCCGCCGTCTCGAAGCGCCGCCTCCCGGGCCGCTTCCTGCTCGCATGCCTCGTCGCGGTCGTCGGAGTCGCGCTGCTCGCGGGCAACGGCGCCCTCCGCCCGCCCTCCCCCGGCGACCTGCTGATCCTCGGCGCGGCCGTCGTGCGGGCCGTGCACGTCACGTCGATGCACCGCCTCTCGGCGCGGGCGCCGATGGACTCCCTCCGCCTGACCACGGTGCAGCTCGGCACCTGCGCCGTCGTGTTCAGCGCCGCGTCGCTCGTCGTCGGCGTGCCGATCCCCGAGTACGTCGCGGGGCTCGACCCCGTGGGCGCCGGCCTGTTCCTCTACCTCGTCCTGGTCTGCACCGTCTTCGGCTTCCTCGTGCAGACGTGGGCGGTCCGCCGCACCTCCCCCTCCCGCGTCAGCCTCCTGCTGGGCACCGAGCCGGTGTGGGCCGCGGTCGTCGGAGTCGCGCTCGCCCGCGACCCGATCGCCCCGGTCGGCTTCCTCGGCATCGCGCTGATCCTCGCGGGCACGGCCTGGGGCCGCTCCCTCGAGCAGCGGACGGCGCCCGACGTGCCGACCGCTGCGGCCGCTCCGGAGGCTCTGCTCGCCCCCGAGCCGGAGGACGAGCACCGGCGTCCCGTCGAGCGGTAGCCGGGTCAAGGGACTCGCGTGCGGCGTCCCGATGTGGGGGAATCGGATCGGGAGGCGTCCGCCGCGGGCGCCGCCGGAGGAGGATCCATGTCGCTCAGCGTGCTGTTCATCGGCGGGACGGGCATCATCAGCGCCGCCTGCGTCCGCGAGGCGCTGCGGCTCGGCCACGACGTGACCGTGCTGAACCGGGGGCGGACGTCGCTCCGCCCGCTGCCCGAGGGCGTCCGCGAGGTGCAGGCCGACGGCCGCGACCGCGACTCCGTCACCGCCGCCCTCGGCGACCGGAGCTTCGACGCCGTGATCGACTTCGTCGCCTTCACGCCCGAGCACGTGCAGCAGGACATCGACCTGTTCGCCGGCCGCACGGGCCAGTACGTCTTCATCAGCTCGGCCTCGGCCTACCAGAAGCCGCCGCGCAGCGTCCCGGTCACCGAGTCGACTCCGCTCCGGAACCCCTACTGGCAGTACTCCCGCGACAAGATCGCGTGCGAGGACCTGCTCGTGGCCGAGTACCGCGCGAGCGGCTTCCCGGTCACGATCGTCCGCCCCTCTCACACCTACGACCGCACCGCGCTGCCCGTCGACGGAGGCTGGACCGTCGTCGACCGGATGCGCCGCGGCCAGGAGGTGGTCGTCCTCGGCGACGGCACCTCGCTCTGGACACTCACGCACGCCGACGACGTCGCCGTCGGCCTGGTCGGCCTCCTCGGCGCCTCCGCCGCGATCGGCGAGGCCTTCCACATCACCGGCGACGAGACGCCGACCTGGGACGAGATCCACCACGACCTCGCCGCGGCGGCCGGAGTCGAGCCGCGCCTCGTGCACGTCGCCTCCGACGCGATCGCCGCCGCCGACCCCGAGCTCGGTGCCGGGATCGTCGGCGACAAGGCGCACTCGATGGTGTTCGACAACGCGAAGATCCGCCGCCTCGTCCCGGCCTACTCCCCCTCGGTGCGCTTCCGCGACGGCGCCCGCGAGATCGTGGAGTGGTACGACGCCGACGAGTCGCGCCGCGTGGTCGACGAGCGGATGAACGGCCTGTTCGACGCGCTGATCGAGCGGTACCGGCCGCGCCCGCTGTGAGGGTCGGGCGGAGGGGGTGCGCGACTCCGCCCGCTCCGTCCCTCCCGGCCGCTGCACCCCGCTCGGCTCCTCCACCTGCGCCGGCGCCCCCGTTCAGCCGATCGGCTCGAGCCGCACCAGGAACCCGCCCGGCACTCCCGGCTGCAGCTCCTGGTACTCGGACGGCACGCGGTAGGAGCCCTCGCCGACCGCGGTCACGGTGAACGCGTCGTCCGTGCGGGTCCCCGCGAGGAAGACCGTGTAGACGTCGGTGCCGTCCTCGGTGGTGCGCTTCCCGGCCGCCGCGCCGACCCAGCGGTGCCCGCCCGGATCGGCCGTCGCCGTCTCCCCGAGGGTCGCATCGATCGCGGCCGGGTCGACGCCCACGGTGCGGATCCCGTCCTGGCACTCGCGCCAGACGCCCGTGAATCCCGGGTCGGGGTCGGAGTAGCAGAACATCATCGACCCGTCGGGCGCGACGTGCAGGTCGCCGTAGCCGCCGACCACCGGCCCGGAGACGGGGGCGGCCGTGGGCCCGGTCGTCGGCTCGGGGTCGGCCGGCGCGGTGCACCCGGCGAGCGCGAGGACGAGCACCGCCACCGCTCCCGCTCGCCACCTCATGTGCGCAACCTACTGGAGCCGCGCCCCCGCCCGTCCGTGTGCCGAGCCGGGAGTCCGCCGGGAGCCGGACCGCCCTCAGACCAGCCGGCGGCCGCTGAAGCGGTCGACGGGGGCGTCGTGGCGCATCGCCCGCTCGTACATCCGCCGGAACGGCTCGGTGAGCACGCCGTTCGTGCGGTCCAGCGAGTCCTGCCAGGCCACGATCTCCCCCAGCTGCGCGGCGAGATCCGCGCGGAGGGCCGCCTCGTCGACGGTGGTCGAGACGCCCTTCGAGACGACGACCCGGCCCGCGACGATCACGGTGTCGATCGACGAGCCGTTCTCAGAGTAGACGAGCTGATTCTCGAGCCGCTGGCGCGGGGTGAAGTTCAGCGTCTCGAGGTCGTAGACGACGAGGTCGGCCTGCTTGCCGACCTCGATGCTGCCGGTGACGCCGTCGAGCACGGCGCTGCGCGCGCCTCCGATCGTGCCGGCCGTGAGCACCTCGGACACGGTCGGCCAGGTGGCGATGTCCGGATCCGTGACCTTGTGCAGGAGCGCCGCGGCCTTCACGACCTCGAGCATGCGCGGAGAGTCGCTGCTCGAGCAGCCGTCGGTGCCGAGGCCGAGGTTCACGCCCGCGTCGTGCAGCGCGCGCCACGGGGCGATGCCCGAGCCGAGCTTGAGGTTCGAGATCGGGTTGTGCGAGACGGACGTGCCGGCGGCGGCGATCCGCTCCATGTCGGAGTCGGTGAGCCAGATCCCGTGGGCGAAGGTCGTGTTCGGGGAGAGCGCGCCGATCCGCTCCATGTACTCGACCAGCGTCGAGCCGTAGGACAGCTCGCCGGTCACCAGCTGCGTCTTCGTCTCGAGGACGTGGATGTGGCACTCCGCCCCGTGCTCGAGCGCCAGCTCGGTCGCCCCCACGAGCAGCTCGGGCCCGCACCGCTGAGGAGCGGACGGGGCGACCATGTAGCGCAGCCGCCCGCCTCCCCTCCCGTGCTGGGTCGCGAACGCCTCGCGGCTGAAGGCGAGGTAGCCCTCCGTCGTCGGGCGCGACGCCGACCGCGCCTGATCGAGGATCTCCGCCGGCACGTACTCCTCGAGGAACGGCATCGTCTCGTGGAAGGGCCTGCTGATCACGTGGCCCGAGATGTTGGCGCGGACTCCGATCTCGTCGTACGCGTCGAAGACCGCGGCGAGCTGCTCCGCGTCCTGGTCCGGGTTCTCGAGCACGTCGTCGACCAGGGTCGTGACCCCGGCCTTCAGCGATTCGAGGGCGAAGAGCGACGAGCGCAGCCGCACCAGATCCGGAGCGACGCGGCTGTTCCCGAGGATCGGATACGACAGCAGCATCCACAGCTCGAGCGGCAGATTGTCGTAGCGGCCCTTGTAGAGGTACTCCCACGAGTGGGTGTGGGCGTTGACGAAGCCGGGGACGACCAGGCGGTCGCGCCCGTCGATCACCTCGTCGCCCGGCTCGGGGACGAGGCCCGGGCCGATCGCGACGATCAGCTCGTCGACGATGCGGATGCTCGCCGTGATCGGGACGGCGCCCGAGACCGGGTCCATGGTGATCACAGCGGCGTCGGAGAGGAAGAGGGGCATGGCGGTTCCGTTCGTGGTGCGGGGTGGGACGGGGCGGGCCGGCTCGCGAGGGGGCCGGCCCGCGGAGGGGCTCGGGCTCAGCCGCGGACGGGCTCGGGCTCCGCGGCGACCGGCGCGGCCGACTCCCGGCGCTCGACCCAGGCGGGAGCGTCCCGGCCGAGCAGGAGGTAGGCGAGGCCGGCCGAGACTCCGCCCGCGAGCCACGAGACGTCGACGCCGCCGAGGGCGGTCGCGGCCGGACCCTGCAGGGCGGGCACCGAGCCGTTCATGAACAGCCAGGTCAGGGTCGCGCCGATCGCGAAGGAGAGCAGCGCCCGCCAGCGGACGTCCGGCAGCAGCGGCGAGCCGACCGGGGCGAACAGGTGCCCGAAGGAGCGGACGCGCGGCTCGAACACCGTGTAGTGCACCAGCACGATCGCACCCCAGGGGGCGACCCAGCCGACGAGGCCGACCAGCCACGCGTCGAGCGTGGTGGCGAGGTCGTCCTGGAAGACGAAGAACACCGCGGCCGCGAAGGCCAGCACGCCGACGATGAGGCTGAGCGCGCGGCGCCCGAGCCGGATGTCGAGGGCCTGGGTCGCCATGCCGAACGAGTAGATGTTCAGGACGTTGGTCGCGATCGGGCCGTGCACCACCAGGAGCAGCACGGGGATCGCGAGGGCGCCGAAGTTCTCGACGATCAGCTCCCCGGGATCCACGGAGCCGTTCTTCGTCGCGAGGGTCGCGCCGAGGACGCCGAGCCAGACCACCGGGATGAACTGGCCGAGGACGCTGGCGAGGTAGAGCCCCCGCTTCGAGGAGCGGGGCCCGACGAAGCGGGAGTAGTCGCCGGCGTAGGCGAGCCAGGTGAGGCCCCAGCCGATGCCGATGGCGGTCATCACGATGGACATGGCCGCGATGCGGTCGCCTCCGGTGAGCGCGCCCTCCGCGGGGCCGGCGTAGGACCAGTCGATGTCGAGGAAGAACCAGGCGACGACCGACATGATCGCCAGCACCAGGAGGGTCGGCGGCACGGTCCAGCGCTCGAAGGCAGCGATCGCGCGGTAGCCGAGGAAGGAGATCGCGACCTGCACCGCCATGATCACCGCCGCCACCGCGATCTTCCAGCCGACGTTCGCCTGCTCCGGGTCGACGACGCCGACGGAGCCGAGGAGCGCGATGACCAGGTCGAGGACGATCCAGGTGTTGATGGCGCACCAGCCGATCACGACCACGGCCTGGATCGCGGCCGGGACGTAGTTGCCGCGCCGGCCGAAGATCGCCCGTCCCACGAGCATCCCGGTCGCCCCCGTCCGCTGGCCGAGGAGGACGAAGAAGCCGAACACCGCCATCCCGACCACGTTGCCGAGCACGAGGACGGTGACGGTGTCCGCCAGGCCGAGGCCCATGTTCACGCCGAGGGCGCCGAGCACCCAGTTGATGGGGGCGATGTTGGCGCCGGCCCAGATCCAGAACTGCCCGTCGAGCCGGGCGGTGC
This sequence comes from Rathayibacter sp. AY1E6, assembly GCF_002931115.1. Lineage (NCBI taxonomy): Bacteria > Bacillati > Actinomycetota > Actinomycetes > Micrococcales > Microbacteriaceae > Rathayibacter > Rathayibacter sp. AY1E6. The sequence continues at coordinate 10,389 of NZ_PSVK01000018.1, forward strand.
GCCGGGAGTCGGGCAGGGGACTCAGCGCGTCCTCGGCGTCGGCGGTGCCGTGCAGGGTGTCGGTGCTCATGGCGGATCCTCTCGGGGAGGGGGATGAAGGGGAGGGCGGGGCGCCCGGTGAGGCTCCACTCTCGTGCGGACCCGTTTCGGGCGGCGCGTCCGCGTGTAAATTCGCCGTGACGCGAGAGGACGTTCTGTATGGCCTACCTGCTGTCGGACGCGATGCGGGATCCGCGCCTCGCCGCCATGCTCCCGGTGGTGGCCGCCGGGCACGCGGCCGCCGAGCGCGCCGTGATCCGCTGGGCCCACACGAGCGAGCAGCTCGACATCGCGCCCCTCCTCCTCGGAGGCGAGCTGCTCCTGATGGAGGGCGCGCTCCTCTCGACCGACCAGGACCCGGCGGAGTGCCGCGAGTACGTGCGGTCTCTGGTCGACGCGGGAGTCGGCGCCCTCGCTCTCGAGCTCTCGCCGCGCCTGCCCGCGGTGCCGCCGCCGATCGTCGCGGCGGCCGACGAGCTCGGCCTCCCCGTGCTCGCCCTGCCCCGGCGCGTCCCCTTCGTGCAGGTCTGCGAGAGCATCAACACCCACCTCACCGAGCAGAAGTTCCGGAGCATCCGACTGGCGGACAGAGTGTCCGGTCTGCTGGCCGACGCGGCCTCCGGGGACGCCGGTGTCGACGAGCTCCTGCAGGTCGTCGCCTCCGCGACGGGCGCCTCCGCCTCGCTCGTCTCGCTCACGGGCGACGAGATCGCCCGCGCCTCGCCCGGGCCGGGCGTCGACACGGAGCCGACGGCCGGGACGTTCTCGAACGTGCTGCACGCGGGCGATTCCCTTTTGGGCACCCTGCATCTGCGGGCCCCCGCCGACGCCGACCTCCACGCCGTCGCCGTCGCGCTCGACCGGGCGCCGGACGTCCTCGCGATCGCCGTGCTCCGGCACCGCCCGCCGTCGGTCACCGAGCGGCTGACCGCCCAGCTCTTCGCGATCGCATCTGTCGAGCGCGCGGACCCGGCGGCCGACCTCCAGATCGACGCCTTCCTCGGCCGCCTCGGCGCCGGCTCCCGGGAGCGCTACCTCGGCGTCCGGGCCGACACCGGTCACGACGACCGGCGGCTCCGCGCTCTGCTCCGCCTCCTGACGGGCGCGGGAGCGGATCCCGGCCCGGTGCTCTGCGTGGTCGGCTCCGAGCTGCTGGCGCTGCTGCCGTTCGCCACCGCCGCCGCGATGGAGGAGGGCCGCGCGGAGCTGCTGCGCCTCGGCGCCGCCCTCGACTCGGACGCTCTGCTCTGCGTCGGCAGCGGGCTCGGCGGGCAGGAGCGGGTGCCCCGGGAGCTGGCGGAGGTGCGCGGCGCGCGCGAGTGGGCGCCCGCAGGCGGAGTCGTCGACTCGCGCCAGTACCGCCTGGAGCGGTTCGCGAGCTCTCTGCAGGACGATCCGGAGGCGGACGACCTCGTCGAGGAGGTGCTCGGGCCCCTGCGCGCCCAGCGCGGCGAGCTGCTCGCCACCCTCGAGGCCTTCGCGTCGCTGTGGGGGAGCAAGACGGCGACGGCGGCCGCGCTCGGCATCGGCCGGCAGACCCTCTACGACCGGCTCGCGCGGATCGAGGAGCTGATCGGCCCGCTCGACTCGTCGCCGGCCCGCGCCCGGGTCGTCATGACCGCCGTCTTCCTGCACCGGGCGCGCGCGGCGCTCCCGGCGGTCTCGCCTCCGGTCGGGCGGACGTTCCCGCCTCCCGCCGAACGCTGACGCGGCCGGACGGGATCGAACGGCTCAGGCGGGCAGCAGCTCCGCGACGAGCGCCTGCACGCGGGCCCTGATGTCGTCGCGGATCGAGCGGACCTCCTCGAGGGGTCGGCCCTGCGGGTCGGCGAGGTCCCAGTCCTCGTAGCGCTTGCCGGGGAAGACGGGGCAGACGTCGCCGCAGCCCATCGTGATCACGACGTCGGAGGCCTGGACCTGCTCGGTGGTCATCAGCTGCGGGACGGCCTGCGAGATGTCGATGCCCTCCTCCGCCATCGCCTCGATCGCGATCGGGTTGATGCTGTCGCCGGGCTCGGAGCCGCCGGAGCGGACCTCGACGGCGCCGCCGGAGAGGGCGCGGAGGTAGCCGGCGGCCATCTGCGAGCGGCCGGCGTTGTGGATGCAGACGAAGAGGACGGTGGGGGCGGCCATCGGGGCTCCTGGTGTCGAGGGGCGGTGCTCGGAGGAGCACGGGGCGAGGGTAGCGCGCCCGGGCGAACGGCTCGCGCGCCTGCGGAGCCGGAGGAGACTCCGACGGCCGGGTCGGGAATATACCCCCCGGGGGTATGTTGCACTCCCCTGGACCGAACCGGAGGAGACACCATGACCGACCACGCGCACCACCACCCGACCACCTGGCGCGCCGCCGCCCTCGCGACCCTGCACTGCCTGACCGGCTGCGCGATCGGCGAGGTCCTCGGCATGGTGATCGGCTCCGCCCTGGGGCTGCCCGCCCTGGCGACGGTCGCCCTCTCGATCGTCCTCGCCTTCGTGTTCGGCTACGCGCTCACGCTGCGGGGCGTGCTCCGCTCCGGAGTGACGTGGCGCGCCGCCGTCGGCATCGCGCTGGCGGCCGACACCGTCTCGATCGCCGTGATGGAGGTCGTCGACAACACGGTGGTGCTCGCGATCCCCGGAGCGATGGACGCGGGCCTCTCGTCCGGCCTCTTCTGGGGCTCGCTCGCCGGCGCCCTGGCCCTGGCCTTCGTCATCACGACCCCGGTGAACCGCCTGCTCATCTCCCGCGGCCGCGGCCACGCGGTCGTCCACGGCCTGCACGGCTGAGCCGCGCGGGATCTCGATGCGCCGCCTGCGACGGCCGATCGACCAGCAGGAGGCGCGTGCTGATCGACCAGCACGCTCCTGCTGATCGGGCCGCGGGCGCCGCGAGATCCCGTCGGCCGTCAGTCCTGCAGGCGGCGGTAGTGGCGGTTGCGGACCGAGAGGATCGCGCCTCCGATCACCGCCGCGAGGAACGAGCCGGCCAGGACGCCGACCTTCACGTGGTCGTCGGACTCGCTGCCCGCGCCGAACGAGAGCTCGCCGACGAGCAGCGACACCGTGAATCCGATGCCGGCCACGAACGCCATGCCGATCACGTCCACCCAGCGCAGCGACGGATCCAGGCCGATGCCGCGGAACCGGGTCAGGAGGAAGGTGCTCCCGGCGATGCCGAGCGGCTTGCCGAGCACGAGGCCCGCGATGATGCCCACGGCGATCGAGTCCTGGAACGAGTCGACCAGGCCCGCGACTCCGCCGACCGTCACTCCGGCCGAGAAGAACGCGAAGACCGGCACCGCGACCGCGGTCGAGAGGACGCTCCAGCGGTCGGCGAAGTGCGCGGCGAGGCCGTCGTAGACCGGGTGCCCCTCCGCATCCGACCCCACCCGCACCCGGGCGCGCTTCGTCGCGACGACCGGCACGGTGAAGCCGAGCAGCACGCCCGCGACCGTGGCGTGGATGCCCGAGGCGTGCACGAGCGCCCACGTCGCCACTCCGAGCGGGATCAGCACCCACCAGGCGCGCACGCCGCGCTGCACGCAGACCGCGAAGACCGCCAGCGGCACCAGCGCGAGCAGGAGCATCAGCACGTCGATGCCGGCGGTGTAGAAGACGGCGATGATCGTGATCGCGATGAGGTCGTCCACCACGGCGAGCGTGAGGAGGAACGTCCGCAGCGCCGGCGGGAGGAAGCGGCCGACCACGGCGATCACCGCGACGGCGAAGGCGATGTCGGTGGCGGCGGGGATCGCCCAGCCGTCCAGCGCGGCTCCTCCGCGGGGCAGGTTCACCGCGGTGAAGATCAGGGCGGGGACGGCCACGCCGCCGACGGCCGCGACGATCGGCACGAGCGCCGTCTTGGGGTCGCGGAGCTTGCCGGCGACGAACTCCTCCTTGAGCTCGAGCCCGACGACGAAGAAGAAGATCGCGAGCAGGCCGTCGGCCGCCCACGACCCGACGCTCAGCTCGAGGTGCAGGGCCTCGGGGCCGAAGCGGAAGTCGCGGACCGCGCTGTAGAGCGCGGACGCGGGGCTGTTGGCGACGATCAGGGCGAGGAGGGTCGCGGTGAGCAGGAACGCTCCGCCGACCGTGTCCTTCTGGAGTGTCTGGCGGAGTCCCCGCCAGATCGAGTGGGGGGCCTGATCGGCGGGCAGGGGCTGGTGCGGCATGAGGGGTTCCGTCCGGAGGGGTGGGTGAGCGCGGGGACGCGGCCGCGGACTCCGGAGGAGGGGCGGTCGCGGGTCAGCCGCGCGGCGGCGGGCAGCCGGCGATCTCGCCGTGCGCGTTCGTCCCCCACGAGCTGAGCCATCCGTTCGTGCCCGAGGCGCGCTTGGTCAGCAGCAGCCGGGTCGGGTACGCCGCGGCAGCGCGCGCGCGGGCGCGGCTCAGCGGAGGGAGGGTCAGGGGCACCGCACCAGGGTACCGGTGGCACCCGCGAGGGGGCCGGGTGTGCACGAGCGCTCGGCGGAGGAGCCGCCTCTCCCGCTGCCGAGCCTCCTCGGCCCCTCCGCTCAGGGGACCTCGTGCCCCGGGCCCGACTGCCCGCCGAGCAGCGGGCGCAGCGCGGTCGCGACGGCGTCGGCGCGCTCCTCGCCGCCGAACCACGCGTTGCCGGCCCGCACGAGCGGGTAGGCGGCCGCGAGGAGGTCGCGCCCCGCCGGGGTCAGGGCGATCCGGGAGTGACGGCCGCGGCCGCGCTCGGCCCCCCGGTCGAGCAGGCCCCGCTCCGCCAGCCCGGCGACCAGGGCGGTCATGCTCTGCGGGCGGACGCCGACGGCGCGGGCGAGGTCGGCCTGCGTCAGCCCGTCGGCCGCCGAGAGCTGTGCCAGCACGCCGAACTCGACCGGGCTGAGCCCGACCGGCGCGAGCGCGTCGCCGACCCGCCTCGCCAGGTCGCGGGCGGCGCGGATGACCGTCCAGGCGGCGATCGCGTCGACGTCGTCGCGGGTCAGGGAGAACTCCGAGGACATGGACCGAGCGTAGCGGCGTAGTCTTCGAGTATCAGTTAGTTGATACCGAGGAGGAATCATGAGCGATGTGATCGCGATCACCGGAGTCACCGGCGACGTCGGCGGCAAGACCTTCGAGCGGCTCGTGGCGGCCGGCGCGCCCGTCCGCGCGATCGTCCGCCGGCCCGAGCAGGCGGCGGCCCTCGCGGCCCGCGGCCTCGACGCACGGATCGCCGACCTCGGCGACGGGGCCGCGCTGACCGCCGCCCTCCGGGGCGCCGACCAGCTCTTCCTGGTCACCGCCGCCACCCCGCGGCAGGCCGAGCACGGCGCCACCGCCGTCCGCGCCGCCCAGGAGGCGGGCGTCCGCGCGCTCGTGCAGCTCTCCGGCGGCGACGCGGCCGAGCACTCGCCGCTCCCCTGGGGCCGCGCGATCTGGCGGACCGACGAGCGGGTGCGCGCCTCCGGGCTGCCCGCGACGATCCTCCACGCCTCGGGCTTCCTGACGAACCTCGAGCCCTCGGCGCCCGCGATCTCGCGCGGTCTGCTCCCGCAGACGATGGGGCGCGGCGTCATCCCGTGGATCGACACCGCCGACATCGCCCGGGTCGCCGCGCACGTCCTCGAGGCGGGAGGGCACACCGGCGCCGAGCCCGTCCTCACCGGACCGGCCCTGCTCGACGGACCCGGCGCCGCCCGCGAGCTGACCGCGGGCCTGGGGCGGCGCGTCCGCTACCTGCACCTGCCCAGCCGCGTGTTCGCCGGGGTCCTGCGCCTCGCCGGCACGTCCGCGTGGCAGGCGGAGGGGCTCCGTCGGCAGTTCGGAGTCGTCGCCCGCCGCGGCCTGGACGGCGTCGACGTGCTCACCGACGAGGTCGAGCGGATCACGGGGACGCCGGCCCGCTCGACGGCCGACTGGGCGCGGTCCCGCCGCTCCGTGCTCCTCGGACGGGAGCAGCCGCGACCCCTGCACGCTCCACCCGGCACCGGTACCCCTACCCGTGGATCCGCCGCAGGCGCATCGTAGGGCTGTGAAGCAGATCCAGTACGCCGGCGCGACCTTCCAGGTGGGGGACGCGGTCGCCGACGCACTCGTCTCCTACGCCTCCGGGCTCGCCGCCCACGGCCGCACCGACAGTGTCGAGCTCCCCGTGCTCGCCGGCGACGGCCACGCGACGGTCGTGACGCTGCTGCTCAACTCCGCGACGAGCCTCTTCGTCTCCGGCGACGCAGGCCTCCTGCCCGGGCTCGACGAGAAGGCGGTCGCCGCCGACCTCCGCCAGCGGACGCAGTGGCTGGACGCGGTCCCGGCGGTCACCGCCGTGGAGCCGAGCGCTCCGGAGGACCTGATCTGGCTCGAGTTCCCGGAGGTCGCGGCCCTGATGGACCCCGAGACCGGCGCCCGCTCCCCCGCGACGCTCCACCTCGTCGAGCACTCGCCGCGCCGCGACTCCCTCGTCTTCACCGTCGTCTACGTCAGCACGCTCGACCGCGACCTGGGCTCGGGGGAGATCCGCCGGCTGCTCGAGACGAGCCGCCGCAACAACGTCGAGCACGGCGTCTCGGGGATGCTCGTCTTCCGCGGCCGCCGCGTGATGCAGCTGCTCGAGGGCGAGGAGTCGGACGTGCGCTCGCTCTACGCGCGGATCCTCGCCGACCCGCGGCACGAGGGCGTGGTCACCGTCTGGACCAGCGTGCACGAGCAGCGCCGGTTCCCGGACTGGTCGATGGGCTTCGACGAGCTCGACCTGCCCGTCGAGCGGCCCGCCTCCTGGCCCGAGCCGGACCTCCCCGAGCAGTCGATCGACGCCGTGGCGGACGACTACCTCCGCCGCCGGTCGGAGGCGCTGCGGAGCGCGCTGGTGAGCAGCGACCCCCTCGTCGCGAGCCTCGCCGTCATCCTGCACGGGCACCGCCCGGAGCGCGTCCTCGAGGGCGGCGCCGGAGTGCGGCTGCGCTGCGCCGAGTGCCGCGCCTTCGACGCCCACGACGGGTACGACTCCTACCCCTGCGCGACCGCGAGGACCGCGATCCAGGCGCTCGAGGCGGCCTGACGCGAGCCGGGCGGCCGTGCGGGATCACCGTCCCGGGCGCTCCGAGCGCACCCCCTTCCGCGGGTCTGCGCAAGCCCGTCCGCTCGCCCCGGCGCGCCTCTAGGGTGAGGCCATGACCGATCCCGGCGCGGCCCGCCACGACGTCCTCATCATCGGCGGCGGCAACGCCGGACTCTCGACCGCGGGGCGGCTGCGGCGCTCCGGAGTGGACGACGTCGCGGTGATCGAGCCCCGGTCGACCCACGTCTACCAGCCGATGCTCTCCCACGTCGCGGGCGGCACCGCACCCGCCTCCGCGGCGACCCGGCCCCAGGGCTCGGTGACGCCGAAGGGGGTCGTCTGGATCCAGGACCGCGTCGAGACGATCGACCCGGTCGCGCACACGGTCACCCTTCTCTCCGACCGCACCGTCGGCTACGGGCAGCTCGTCGTCTGCCCCGGGATCCAGAAGGACTGGGCCGCGGTCCCCGGGCTCCAGGAGGCGATGGACTCGCCGTTCGGAGTGTCCAACTACGAGTACGAGTACGCCCGCAAGGCGTCGCAGGTGCTCCGCGAGGTCCGCTCCGGCACCGTCGTCTTCACGCAGCCCGGCGGCCCCGGCACCTGCTCCGGCGCCTCGCAGAAGCCGATGTACCTCGCCTGCGACTACTGGCGCGCGACCGGCGTCCTCGACCGCATCCGCGTCGTGCTCGTCGTGCCGACCCCCACTCTGTTCGGGATGCCGCTGATCGACTCCGAGCTCGAGCGGAAGGTGGCGGAGTACGGGATCGAGGTCCGCTACGGCCGCGAGCTGGTCGAGGTCGACGCGGCCGAGCGGAGGGTCGTCCTCGCCGTCGACGAGCGCGCGACCGCCCTCCCCGGCCCCGACCGCGCGCGGCGCTCGACCGACGGCCCGCGCGAGACGCTGTCGTACGACGTGCTGCACGCCGTGCCCCCGCAGTCGGCCCCCGACTGGCTGGCCGGCACCGGACTGGCCGCCGAGGGCGACGAGGGCGGCTTCGTCGAGGTCGACCCGCTGACCCTGCGGCACCCGCGGTTCCCCGACGTCTGGGGGCTCGGCGACGCGGCGGCCACGGTCAACTCGAAGTCCGGAGGAGCGCTGCGCCAGCAGACCACCACGCTCGCGAAGAACCTCGTCGCCGCGCAGAAGGGCCGCCCGCTCCCCCGCGTCTACAATGGCTACTCCGTCTGCCCCTTCGTGGTCTCGCGGTCGAGCGTGGTGTTCGCCGAGTTCGACGACCGCTACCGCCCGAAGCCGACCGTCCCCTACTGGACGGGCCTGGCGAAGGAGCGGCGCCTCACCTACCTCGCCGACCGCCGCGTCCTGCCGTGGGTGTACTGGAATCTGATCCTGCAGGGACGGGCCTGAGCGTCCTCTTCCGGACATGTCCGGAAGAGGCGCTTGCCGCTGCCGGAGGCGCTCCCGAGACTGAGGGGTCGGCACCACCGTCCGACGTGCCCCCTCGTCTCCTGGAGGACCCGATGCGGCCCAGCCCGACTCCCGACCGCTCCGGCACCGCGCGATGACGACCGCGCAGGACTGGGGGCCCTCGACCGACGCGGACTCCGCCGGCGGTCCGCCCGCCTCGCGGAGGCAGCGCGTGCGCGCCTGGATGCGCGGCGGCTCCTTCGGGCCGACCGGCCTCACCCGGCGCGGCTGCCTCCTGGTGCTGGCGTCGGTGCTCGTGGTGGCGGTGCCGGTCGTCGCGCTGACGCTCGCGCACGTCGACCCGCACGCGTCGCTGAAGGTCTGGATCCTGGCGATCACGCTGATCGCGCTGGTCGGAGCGCTGCTCCGGGTCGTCGCCGACGCCGGTCCGGACCCGCAGGCCGACCTCGACCGCGCGGGCAAGGCGGTCGGAGCAGTGGCCGCGGCCTACACGGCGCTGGCCGTGATCATCGACTGGGGGATGCTGCACCTCTGAGTCGCGGTCAGCGGGCCTCGTCGCGCGGGTCGTCCGTGCCGCCGGGAGCGCTGCCGATCACGTCCGGTGTGCCGCCGGTGCCGCCCTGCGCGCTCCCGGTCCCGCCCTGCGCCGCTCGCTCGTCCTCGCGCCGGCTGAGCCAGCCCGGGCCCTCGCGCCGCAGCCGCTCCGCCTCCGGACTCGGGACGGGCGGCGCCGCCGGCCGCCGCAGGAGCCGCACCTGCCGGACCGCGCCGAGCACCACTCCGGCGCCGAACAGCGGCAGGCCGAGCAGGAGCACCAGCCACAGCGGCGCGTGCCGGCGTCCGCCGCCGACGACCGCGCCGAGATCCCAGCCCGCGTCCGCCGCCAGCCAGAGCATCCCCGCCACGAAGACGGCGCTCACCAGCGAGAGCGCCCAGGGCTGCGCGAGGAGGAGCGCCTGCGTGCGCTCCGTGCGGAAACCCTTCGCCATGCGCCGATCCTAGGCGGGCGTCAGCCGGCGAGGATCCGGTCGACCAGCCCCTGCGCGTCGCCCTCCGCGGGAACGATCTGCACGGTGTCGCCCTCGATCGGCTGCATGACGGAGAGCGCAGACTCGACCCGGTCGCCCACGCGGAGGAGGAGCCGGGCGTCGGCCCCCTCGTCGATGGCCGCCTGCGAGCCGCGGCGCAGGAGGGCGGCGCCCGCCTCGTCGAACCGGACGTCGACGACCCCCGTGCTCGGATCGGCCTCGACCGCGGCGACGCCCGCGCGGGTGAAGTCCTCGGGATCGACGAGGACCTCCTGCCCGCCGACCGGGACGCACTGCGGATCGGAGCCGGCCTCGCAGAGCGCCGAGACGGCGACCCCCAGGCCGCCGACCGGCTCCGGAGTGGAGGCCGGGGACGCCGCGGGCGACGACCCGGCGGAGCAGCCGGCTAGGGCGAGCAGGAGGAGCGCGGCGGCTCCGGGGGCGGTGCGGCGGATCACGGGGTCTCCTCGGGTCGCGTCGGAGCGCGCCACGATACCGAGGCTCCGGCGCTGCGGCCACTCGGCGGCGCGGCTCGGGCGGAGCAGCTGCGGGCGGAGCGGCCGGTCCGCGGCCCGGCGGGGCAGGCGGCGGCGACCCGCCCCTCAGAGCCGGACGACCAGCTTCACCGCCGACACACCCTCGTGCAGCCGGTCGAGGGCGGGCTGCAGCGCGGCGAGCCCCTCACCCACCACCTCGGGCGCCGGGGCGCAGACGTGACGGCCCTCGGCGAGCGCCGCCGGCAGGTGGTCGCGCCACAGCATCGGCCCCACCTCGTTCGTCATCAGCGAGCCGCCCCAGACGAAGCGGGCGCGGATGCCGCGGCGCCGGGCCGCGATCTGCAGCGCCGCGGTGCCGCCGACCACGCGCAGCATCGTCCGCACGAAGGCGGCGCTGACACCGCGTCGGCGCGGGAGCGAGCCGAACGAGACGGAGGGGCTGGCCAGGGCGACCCGTCGCGCTCCGGTGCCCGCGGCCACCGCCACCGACGGGGCACCGGAACCCGTCCCGATCGCGAGCACCCCCGCGACCTCGTGGCCCGCGAGCGCAGCCACCAGGTCGGCGACGACGGAGGGGCCGCGGTAGTCGAGCACGATCTCGGCGCCCAGCTCGCGCATCCGCTCGTGGTTGCGGGGCGACGCGGTCGTCGCCACGCGGTGCCCGGAGGCGACGGCGAGCTGGATCGCGTTGCTCCCCACGCTCGTCGTCCCGCCCCAGACCACGACCGTCCTGCCCGTCGGCCGGACCGGGACGCTCGGGTGCGGCAGGGCGAGGTGGTCCCGCTGGAACAGCGCCGTCGCCGCCGTCGAGACCGCGAGCGGCAGCACCGCCGCCTCCTCGAAGCCCAGCCGGTCGGGGATCGGCGCCGCCAGGTCCTCGCGCACGACCGTGTACTCCTGGAAGGCGCCCTCGTCGCGGTTCCGCCGCCCGCGCTCCATCCCGACCGCGTACGCGACGACCCGGTCGCCGACGGCGAAGCGCGTCACTCCAGGGCCGACCGCCTCGACCACTCCCGCCACGTCCTCCCCGAGCACCGCCGGGTACGGCACCCACCGGAACATCAGATCGCCCGTCCACTGCTTCATCTCGTCGACCGGATTCACGGCCAGGGCGCCGTTGCGCAGCAGGACCTCCCCCGGACCGGAAACGGGCATCGGAGCGGGGCGGACGACGAGGTCGGCCCGCGGGGCGGTCAGCAGGGCGGCGGCGTTCTCGGGCACGGGCGGCTCCAGTCGGAAGTGATGGCAGGACGTGTCGTCACCCTACTCCTGATGACACGTCGTGTCGTCAGCTATCCTGGGCGGATGTCACGCTGGGCCCCCGATGCCGCCCTCCGCCTCGAGCAGGCGGCGATGGAGCTCTTCGCCGAGCACGGCTACGCGGGCACCACCGTCCCCGCGATCGCGGAGCGCGCCGGGCTCACCACCCGCACCTTCTTCCGCCACTTCGCGGACAAGCGCGACGTCCTCTTCCTCCGCGAGCGCGAGTTCCCCGAGATCGTCGGCCGCCTGCTCGCCGGCGCCCCCGCCGGCCTCGCGCCGATGGACCTCGTGATGCACGGCCTCGAGGCTGCCGCCTCGGGCGACCTCCAGACCTGGCGCGCTCCGATCGCCGCCCGCCGTGCCGTCGTGCGCTCCGAGCCGCAGCTGCGCGAGCGCGAGCTCCTGAAGTCGGCCGCCCTCGCCGAGAGCATGCGCGCCGCCCTCGTCGACGCCGGAGTCGCGCCGGAGGACGCGGCCCTCGCCGCCCTCGCGGCCTCCGCCCTCTTCGACCTCGCCCTGGAGCGCTGGCTCGCCGCGCCAGAGGGGTCCCTCCTGGTCGACGTCCTCCGCGCCGAGCGCGCACGCCTCGGCGCGCTGCTCGCGCGCTGACCCGCACGACGCTGTCGAGGCGTCGCGAACGGTCGTCCTCCGCGGCGGGAGGCGGCCGTTCGTGACGCTTCGGACCGACGAGCGGGGGACGATCCGCTCAGAGCGCCCAGGGGAAGGCGGGGGCGTTCGAGCGGGCGCCCTGCGCGGCCTTCGAGCGGCCGGGCTCGCCGAGCTCGGCGAGCAGCGCCTCCGACTCGCCGACGAGGACCGCGAGCGCGCCGGGCGTGAACCAGTCGGGGCGCAGGGCGAACAGGAGGTCCTCGGTCGCCGTGTTGCCGCTGGCGCCCGGTGCGAAGGGGCAGCCGCCGAGGCCGCCGAGCGCGCCGTCGACCACCGCGGCCCCGGCCTGCACGGCGGCGATCGCGTTCGCGACGCCCGAGCCCCAGGTGTCGTGGCCGTGGAACACGATCTCGCGGGGCGGGGTCTCCGCGGCCACGCGCGAGACGAGCGACGCCACCTGGCCGGCGTGCGCCTGACCGAGCGTGTCGCAGACGACCACGTCGGCCGCTCCCTCCGCCCGCGGGTCGCGCGCGATCGCGAGCACGCGCTCCGGGTCGACCGGGCCCTCGAACGGGCAGGTGAAGGAGGTGGCGATGCACAGCTGGATCCGCCCGCCGACGCTCTCGGCGAGCGCGACCGCCTCCGGCATCGCGGCCAGGCTCGCCTCGGTCGGCCTGCCGACGTTGGCGAGGTTGTGCGAGTCGGACGCCGAGAAGCAGTACTGGAAGCGGCGCGCCCCCGCGGCGGCCGCACGCTCGACGTGGCGCGGAGTCGCGACCCACACCCAGCACCGCTCCAGCTCCTCGGGAGTGAGCGCGGCGATCACGTCGAGGGTGTCGGCCATCGGAGGGACGAGGTCGCCGCGCGCGAGCGAGCCGATCTCGAGCTCGGGCACTCCCGCGGCGAGCAGCGTGCGCGCGAGGTCGACCTTGCGCTCGGTCGTCAGGAGCTTGCCGGTGAGCTGCAGGCCGTCGCGGAGGGTGACGTCTCGCAGGCGCGCGGAGGCGAGCGCGGTCACCGGCCGGCCTCCTCGGCAGCGGCGGCGGAGGGAGCGGCAGGAGCCCCGCCGGCGGAGGGAGCAGCGGTACCGGTGCGCCGGAGCATCCCCAGCACCTCCTCGGTGTCCTGGCCCAGGTCGGGCGCGAGCGAGCGGATGGGGAGGGAGCGGCCGCCGAGCACCGGCACGATCCCCGGGAAGCCCACGCCGCGCAGAGTGCCGCCGGCGTCCTCGACGTCGAAGGCCTGGATCATGTCGCGCGCCGCGTACTGCTCGCTCGCGCTGATGTCGGCGGCCGTGTAGATCGGGCCGGAGGGGACGCCCTCGTCGTCGAGGACCGCGAGCGCCTCGGCGGCGGTGCGGCCCGCCGTCCACGCGCCGATCACCGCGTCCAGCTCGTCGCGCCGGGCCCAGCGCTGCTCGTTCGAGGCGAGCGCCGGGTCCTCGCCCAGGTCGGCGCGGCCGATCACCGCCATCAGCCGCTGGAAGATCGCGTCCGCGTTCCCCGCGATCACGATGCTCGCCCCGTCGGCGCAGGTGTAGGCGTTGGTCGGGGCGATGCCCTCCATCCGCCCGCCGACGCGCTCCCGGACGATGCCGTGCGCCTGGAAGTCGGGGATCAGCGACTCCGTCATCGAGAACATCGCCTCGTGCAGCGCCACGTCGACGACCCGCTCCGCCAGCGGTGCCGGATCCAGCCCCGCGGAGCGGCGGGTCTCGCGTTGGAACAGCGCCATCATCACTCCGTAGCCCGCGTACAGCCCGGCGATCGAGTCGCCGATCGAGACGCCGACGCGCACGGGCGGCCGGTCCGGGTCGCCGACCAGCTCGCGGAACCCGCCCATCGCCTCCGCGACCGCCGCGAATCCGGGCCGGGCCGACAGCGGGCCGGTCTGCCCGAACGCGGAGATGCGTCCGATCACGATGCCGTGCCGGGCCTCGTCGAGCACGTCCGGCCCGATCCCCCAGCGCTCGAGCGTGCCGGGCCGGAAGTTCTCGAGCACCACGTCGCACTCGGCGACCAGGCGGCGGACGGCGTCGCGCCCCTCGTCCGTGCGCAGGTCGAGCGCGATCGAGCGCTTGTTGCGGTTGATCGTGTGGAAGAGGAGCGAGGTCTCGGACCCCTCGTGCAGCCGCCAGCGGCGCAGCTCGTCCCCCGTGCCGGGCCGCTCCACCTTGATCACCTCGGCGCCGAAGTCGGCGAGCAGCCGGCCCGCGGTGGGCGCCGCGATGAAGTTGCCGAGCTCGAGGACGCGGACGCCCGCGAGCGGGAGGGGTGCTGTCATGGCACGGCCTTTCGCTCCCGTCGAGGCTAGCGCGGAGGACGGCGCCACCCCCTGCCCTCACGCGGACGCCCGACCTACACTTGCCGGACATCATGCGCAGACACACCCTCACTCCGCGACCGGACTGGCGAGCCCGCTGCGACGAGATCGGCTTCAGCTTCTACGACCTCCCCTCCGAGGGCGGCCGCCCCTACTGGAACGAGTCCGCGGCGTACTCCTTCGAGCCCGCCGAGATCGACCTGCTCGAGCGCACGACCTCGGAGCTCTTCGACCTCTGCATGGAGGCGTGCGAGCTCGTGGTGCGGAAGGGCCGCTTCGCCGAGTTCGGCATCCCGCCCCGCTTCCACGAGCTGGTGCGCACCTCGTGGGACGAGGACGACCCCACGGTCTACGGCCGCTTCGATCTCGCCTACGACGGCGCGGGCGCGGTGAAGCTGCTCGAGTTCAACGCCGACACCCCGACCTCGCTGGTCGAGACCGCCGCGGCCCAGTGGCAGTGGCTCGTCGAGACGAAGGGTCCCGACGCCGACCAGTTCAACAGCCTGCACGAGCAGCTCGTCGAGCAGTGGCGCCACCTCCGCCTCGAGCGCTGGAGCCTCGACGAGGGCGCCCGGCTGCACCTCGCGTCGCTGCACGACTCCGGAGACGGCGAGCTGATCGTCGAGGACGCCGACACCGTCGCCTACATGGCCGAGACCGCGGCGCAGGCCGGCTTCGACCCCAAGCTGATCTTCGTCGAGGACATCCGCTACGAGCTCGACGGCGCCGGCTTCCTCGACGGCGACGGCGAGCCGATCCGCCACGTCTTCAAGCTGTACCCGTGGGAGTGGATGCTCGGCGAGCAGTTCGGCGGCCTCCTCCTCGACCGGCGCGAGCGCACCCGCTGGGTCGAGCCGGCGTGGAAGCTCCTGCTCAGCAACAAGCAGCTGCTGGTGGTGCTGTGGGAGATGTTCCGCGGCCACCCGAACCTGCTGCCCGCCTCCGTGCATCCGCTACCCGGCACCGCGCAGGTGCGCAAGCCGCGCCTGGGCCGGGAGGGCGCGAACGTGACGGTCCTCGACGCCGACGGCTCGGTCGTCGCCGAGAACGGCGGGAGCTACGGCGCCGAGGGCTTCATCCACCAGGAGCGCGCCGAACTGGCCCGGGTCGACGGGAAGACCGTCGTCATCGGCAGCTGGATCGTCGGCGAGACCCCGGCCGGCATCGACGTGCGCGAGACGAGCGGCCTGATCACCGGCGACCTGGCGGAGTTCGTGCCCCACTACATCGAGGGCGGACGGAGCGACGGGGCCGCGGACGCCGCGTCGGCCGCCTCCCGCCCCGGGCACGCCTCCACCCCCGCCTACGGCGCTCCCGCGCTCGGCACCCCCGCGCCCGAGTACGGCGCCCCCGAGCACGACCGGCCGCAGGACACCCGCGCGGCCCGCCCGCAGGACGAGGAGACCCGATGACGGACGACGACCGCACCCCCGGCGATTCCGGGATGCCGAGCTCCGGGAACGACTGGGGCAGCCGCGAGCCCGAGGCGGGCTCCGGCACGCCGAGCGGCGGCTCGAGCGGCGGCACCGGCCGCGGCGACGGCTCCACCCGCACCGCTCCCCACCGCTCCCGGAGCGTGGGCATCAGCGGCATCGCGAAGAACCGCCGCGGCCTGCTCATCGGCGGCGCGGTCGCGGTCGGCGCGGTCGGCCTCGCCGTCGCCCTCGCGAACGGCGGCCCCTCGACCGACGGCGTCGTCGCCACGGGAGCCGACGGCCAGGACTACGTCATCCCCGAGAACGCCGAGCGCCCCGTCTATGCGAGCCGCGAGGACTGCCTCGCCGACGTGCGGGAGCAGATCGCCCAGCTCCAGGCGCAGGGCGAGGAGGTCGGCGACGACCCCGAGCAGCTGTGCGAGGCGACCGACGAGTACCGCGGGCACTACGCCGGCGGCTTCTGGCTCGGCCCGCTGATCTTCGCGTCCTCGCGCTGGAACTCGACGCGGGCGACCAGCTGGGCGCCCGTCGCGTCCGGCGGCTTCGCGGCCCGCGGAGCGACCCAGCCCGACGTCGTGCAGCGCGCGCCGGCCGGCTCGACCGTCGGCTCGAAGGCGACCCTCTCGGGCGGCTTCGGCTCCTCCGGCAAGTCCGGCTTCGGCTCCACCGTCGGCGGCTGACCGCAGCGCACCTCCGCCCTCGCGCCCGGGACGCGGGGCGAGACATCCGCCGAGACACCGCTCGCACGCCGGCCGTCTCGACGACCACGGGGACGGCTCGCCGCCGCTCCCGCTCTCAGGAGGAGGGCGTCGCGCTCGGGAAGAAGTGCCGCTCGACGGGATCGCCGTCGGCGTGGGTCAGCGCCGCCGCGCGGATCTCGCGGTCGCGGCCGGTCAGCCGCTGGGTTTCCTGCCGCCGGAACTCGCCCCACGAGGGCACCATGAACGTCTCCAGCTGCACGTCGGCCTCCTCCCCGCTCCGGTAGAGCGCCCACCGCGAGGCGCCGGTCCGGCGGCGGGAGCTCTCCAGCAGCCGCATGGCCGATCGGAAGTCCGCGAGGGAGCCGGGGCGGACCGTCCACGAGATCTGCACCATCACCGGCCCGTCCGTCGGCTCCGGCTCGAACACCAGCGTGGGCGTGGGCCACGACATCGAGATGCTGCGGTCGACGGTGCCCGTCCCCGGCAGCAGGGGCAGCACCCGCACGCTGGCCGCCACGAGGAGGAGCAGAGCGGCCGCCGCGGCGTACGCGGGCGCGGTGCCGAGCACCTGCGCGGCCAGGCCCCAGCCGATCGAGCCGACCGCCATGGTCCCCATGAAGACCAGGATGTAGATCGAGGCTCCGCGGGACCGCACCCACTGCGGCAGCGTGAGCTGCAGCGCCGCGTTCAGCACGGTGAGGGTGCCGATCCACGCCAGCCCCGCGAGGACCAGCAGCAGCAGGGCCGGAACGAGGGGCAGGAAGGCCGCCGCGAGAGTCCCCGCCGCGAACAGCACGGCGCTCGCCCCGATGACGACGTCGTCCGAGAGCTTCCGGCGGGCGAGCGGCAGGGCGAAGACGCCGAGCACGGCACCGGCACCGAGGGCCCCGAGGAGGAAGCCGTAGCCGCTGGAGTCGAGCTGGAGGCGCTTCGCGGTGAGCGGCAGCAGCGCCCAGAGCGCACTGGCCGGCAGGGCGAAGAGCGCGGAGCGGAGGAGGATCCGGCGGACGAGGTGCGCGGAGGCGACGTACCGGATCCCTCCCTTCAGCGCGGCGCCGAACTGCTCGCGGTCGTCGAGGCCGGTCTGCGTCGGCCGCTTCCACCAGAGCAGAGCGAGCACGGCGCCGATGAAGCTCAGGGCGTTGATGCCGAAGACCACCGGAGCGCCGAACGCCGAGAGGACGACTCCCGCCAGGGCCGGGCCGACCGCGCGGGCGCCGTTCACCGTCACGCCGCCGAGGGCCGACGACGCCGCGATCAGGTTCCGGGGCACGAGCTCCGGCTGGATCGCCTGCCAGGCGGGCGAGGTCAGGGTGGAGGTGATGCCGAGGAGGAAGGTGAAGGCCAGGATCGTCCACGGCGTCAGCGCGCCGACCGCCGCCACGACCGTCAGAGCGGCCGCCAGCAGCGCGCTGGCCGACGACCCCCAGATGAGCAGCCGCCGCCGGTCGAGCGAGTCGGCCAGCACGCCCGCGGGGAGGGCGACGAGGATCGAGGGCGCCAGGCTGGCCGTCTGCACGAGCGCGACGACCGCCGCGCCCGCGGCCGCCTCGACCAGGTACCACTGGGCTCCGACGGTCTGCATCCAGGTGCCGATGTTGCTGCCCAGCTGGGCGAACCACAGCACGCGGAAGGCGGTGATTGCCATGGGCGCCCAGGCCGACGGCTGCGCCGGCGCGGACGTCTGCGCCGGGGCGGCAGGAGCCGGAGCGACGTCCTCAGTCACGGGGCACGGCCTGCCGCACCGAGAAGAGGTTGCCGAACGGGTCCAGCAGCTGGCACAGCCGCTCCCCCGTGAACACCGTCTTCGGACCGCGGTGGGCGACGGCGCCGTTCGCCGTCCAGTCGGCGACGACGGCGTCGACGTCGGGGACCGTCCAGTACGGGCTCGTGCCGTCGGGTCCGGGCCGGTTCAGCTCGTCCCGCTCGTGCAGCGTCAGGCGGGTGCCGTCCAGGTCGTAGGCCACGAGCGCCTCGCCGCGGACGACGGGCTCGCGCCCGAGCCGCGCCGAGTACCAGTCGATCGCGGCGTCGAGGTCGTCGACGAAGTAGAAGACGTTTCCGACTCCGGCGAACTCCGTCGTCGTCATGCTCGGGCCGGCGGGAGGGCGTCGCGGAGGAAGGCGAGCGAGGGGCCGATGGCCGCCTCCGTGTACCCCTCGGCGTGACGGGTGCCCGGGATCAGCTGCAGCGTGCTGGCGACTCCGACCGCGGAGAGCGCCGCCTGCATGGCCTGCGCGTCGCTCACGGGGACGAACTCGCCGAGCGAGTTGGCCAGGAACACCGGCCCGCCGTCCGGGGAGGCGTGGCGCGTCGTGGAGGCGGCGGTGAGCAGCCCGCGGTCGCCCCCGACCTCGTTGAGGATCGTCCAGCGCAGGAAGGCGTCGTTCCGGCCGGTCTGGTTGATGTCGGCGCTCTTCATGGCGTCGAGGTCCTGCGTCGTCGGCGTGGCCGGGAGGTCGTCGGTCGCCTCGACGATGCCGAGGAGGTCGAACATCCCCGACCAGCTGACGGCGGGCCGGCCGGTGGCGATCGCGGCCTCCACGACCAGGTTCCCGCCCGCCGATCCGCCGAAGAACGCCAGTCTGCTCCGGTCGAACGCCCACTCGGACGCGACCGCCCACCGCTCCGCGGCGAGCACGTCGTCCCTGCTGGCCGGGAAGACCGAGTCCGGAGCCTCGCGGTAGTCCGCCGCGAACACGAGGTAGCCGGCGTCGACCAGCATCGTCGCGAGCGCCCGCTCCTTGCTCTTGTCCCCCCGGAACCACCCGCCGCCGTGGATCAGCACGACGGCCGGCCGAGCGGCGTCCTCGGCCGGGGACACCGACCTGCTGTACACGTCCAGCACCTGCGGCGACGACCCCCCTTCGACGTACGGAACCCCGATGCTCACTGACGGCTCGTCCGACACGGTGACCCCCTCCGGTCCAGATTCTCGACTGCAGTCAGACCGTAGGAGCCGGGGGCGGCGCGAGCCAGGCCCTGCAGGGGTCACCCAGGAGGGCGCCCGCAGGCCCGCCTCCCGCGGCGGCGCCGATCGCGACTAGCCTCGGAGGGTGTTCCTGACCGAGCCGTACGGCTTCCGCGACCGCTCCGCCCTCGACGAGCGCCGGGCCCTGCTCGAGGACGAGCCCTCGGTGCAGCCCCTCCGGGCGTTCCGCGAGGAGCTCCTCGCCCGGCGCATGCGCAGGCATCCGGGTGCCGTGGTGCCCGACTTCGACCCGGCCGAGGCCGGCGTCGAGGCGCGTGCGCTCATCGTGCTGGAGGCCCCGGGACCGATGTCGACCGGCCCCGACGGCTCCGGCTTCGTCTCGGTCGACAACGACGACGCGACCGCCGCCTCGACCTGGACCCTCCGCGACGAGGTCGGACTGCACGCCCGCACCCTGGTCTGGAACATCGTGCCGTGGCAGCTCGACGGCGCCCCCGACGCGGACGAGGTGCGGCAGGGCGCGATGGAGCTGCGCCGGCTCCTGCCGCTGCTCCCCGACCTGCGGGTCGTCGTCAACGCCGGGACCGCGCCGACCAGCGGCTGGAAGAAGAACATCGAGCCGTACCTGGTCGACGGCCCGACGGTCATCGACTCGTGGAGCCCCGGCCAGCGGGCGATGAGCCAGCCCCGCAAGCGCGACGAGCTGAAGCGCGCCTTCGAGCGCGCGACGCACCTGGTCGGCTGAGCCCCCGGGGCTCCGAGGCGTCACGAACGGTCGTCATCGGAGCCGGGAGGCGGCCCTTCGCGACGCCTCGACCGCCGGCGGACGGTCCGCTCAGGCCGAGCGGGCGTCCCGCAGCGCGTCGGCCGACTGCTGCGCGGCGCGGCGGACGTTGCGGTCCGGGTCGCGGAGCATGCCCGTCAGGACGGCCTCGACGCTCGCCGCGAACTCGCCCTTCGCGTCGCGACCGGAGGAGATCCCCGCCAGAGCGGCCGCCACGAGAGCGCGCGCTCCGGCCGCGCGGACCCGGGGGTGCTCGTCGGTGGTCAGGCGGGACAGCTTCTTCTGCCCGCCCAGCACGCGCTCGGCGCAGACGCGGGCGCACATCTCGCGGACGCGCCAGGAGGGGTTCGCGAGTCCGGCGGTCACCGCGTCGGCGGCGTCGTCGTCCCAGACGTAGAGGAGCGCGCGCGCGCCCCAGAGCTCGGGCCAGTAGAGGGAGGGCGCTCCCTTGAGGATCCCGTCGGCGTGCTCGCCGCCCACGGTGAGGAGGAAGGACTCGCCCTCGTACCCGCCGGTGAGCAGGGCCGCGGATCGCAGAGCGACGTTGCGCTCCCCCTCGCGGGCGACCTGCGCGCGCAGGCGCTCCTCGAGCGGATCGGTGAGGGTGACGGTCGGTTCGTTGTCGCGTGCCATGAGGCTCCCGAGAGTACTCGCCCGCCCCGCGCCTTCGAAGACCCGCAGCGTTCGGCGCCGCGGCGGTCGGCCCTCTCCGTCCTGCGGCGATAGTCCGATCAGCACTCGTGCCACCTGCTGGTCGAGTGGCGCCGCAGGGACCACGGCTGAGGGACGCCTGGTAGATTCGATCCGATCGACCCCTCCCAAGCCTCTCCGCGATGCTCACATGGGAGGGGCCTTTTTCTTCGGCACCGAGGTACTGCGATGGCACGGAAACCGAGCCTGTCGTGGAAGCAGCAGGTCCAGCTCCTCCGAGACCGCGGGCTCGGCATCGCCGACGGGGAGGCCTGCACGAGCTACCTGGCCGCGCAGAACCACTACCGCTTCTCCGGGTACGCCCGCTAGTTCCAGCAGGCTCCGCACGACGGGGACGACTCGTTCGCGGACGGAGTCTCGTTCGAGGACGTCCGAGCGGTCTGCGACGCAGATGAAGCGCTGCGGCAGAGCCTGCGTGCTCGACTGGCCCGTGCCGAGATCCTTCTCCGCAGCCGTACGGCTCATGTCATCGCTCGTGAGGACGGCCCGCACGAGTGCTCTCTCGAGAAGAGCTTCTACTCCGAGTCTCCGAACGCGGAATCGACAGTCGATTCGTGCCTCCGCGACATCGAGCGCAGCAGGGAACGGCATGTCCTCCGCTTCACGGAGCTCCCCGGCGGCAGGGGCGCGGCCGCCTTCGGCGAGCTACCGGTGTGGTCGGCCGTCGAGGCCTGGTCCTTCGGAACTCTGTCGAGATGCATCGAGCGAGGGGCACGAGGATCGCTTGCGGGGGGACGTCGCGTCCGGTCTGGGAGTCGCCCGAGCCGGTTTCGCCTACCGGGTCCGCGCACTCGTCTACCTGCGCAACCGGTGCGCTCACCACAGCCGGCTCTGGAACCACTCCGTGATCGATGCGGGCCCCACGCCCAACAACGTCCGTGCGAAGGCGAAACGTCTCGCCGGGCAGTTCACTCCGCGCTCGGTCGTGGACGTCATCGCTTCGTTGGACGACATCCTCCTACGAGGAGCGGACGCGGCCCCGATCCTTCCGGAGCTCGTCGCCGAGCATTCCCTGCACGACGTGTTCTGGCGAGGGCTCACGACGCCCCGGACCCCCCTCGATCATCGAGGACCGCAGTGGGAGCGACGCGTCCGGGACGGTCCCGCCCGCCCCGCGCCACGGCGGATGCCGCAGCGGATCGGACGATGCCCGCCCGCTCAGGAGGCGCCCACCGGGAGGTCGGCCCCGCCTGACTATGCTGGTGCCACCCCCGGCAGCCGAGCCCTCTGAGCCTCGTCCGCGCCGGGGTGGCGCGGCTCACCCGCCCGGGGAGCGGAGGAGGTCCTCTCATGGCCGATCGGCCGAACCTCCGCCATGTCGCGGCGGTCGCGGGCGTCTCGCACATGACCGTGTCGCGCGTGCTCAGCGGGCACCCCAACATCAAGGAGTCGACCCGCCAGAAGGTCCTCGAGGCGGTCGACGAGCTCAACTACAGGCCGAACATCGCCGCCCGCTCCCTCGTCACGCAGCGCACCGACCGCATCGGCGTGATGATCGAGAGCGGCGCCGAGTACGGGCCGTCGAGCACCCTCCGCGCGATCGAGCGCGCCGCCCGCGAGAAGGGGTACTCGATCACCTCCGTCGCGCTGCGGCCGGACCTCGAGATGACCCCCACCGACGCGATCGCCCACCTGATGGGCCTCGGGATCGACGCGCTCTGCGTGATCGCGCCGCGCTCCTCCTCCGTGGCGACCCTCCGCACCGTCGAGATCGGCGTGCCGACGCTCGTGGTGAAGAGCGATAAGGATCCGAGCTTCCTCACCGTCTCGGTCGACCAGCAGGCCGGCATGTTCCAGGCCGTCGACCACCTGGGGAACCTCGGCCACCGCGACGTGCTGCACCTCTCCGGCCCCCTCGACTGGCTCGACGCGCGCGCCCGCGAGCGCGCCTTCCACAGCCGCGCGAAGTCGTGGGGGATGCACGAGCGCCCCATCGTCATCGGCGACTGGACCCCGGACTCCGGGTACGACTTCGCCGCGAGCCTGCAGTCGGTGCCCGACTTCACCGCGATGGTCGTCGCGAACGACGAGATGGCGCTCGGAGTGATCCACGGCCTCGTCGAGCGCGGGATCCGCGTGCCCGAGGACGTGAGCATCGTCGGCTTCGACGACCTGCCCACCGCCCGCCACTTCCTCCCGCCGCTGACGACGGTCCGCCAGGACTTCGACAAGCTCGGGACGACGGTCGCCGAGGTGATCCACGCGAGGATCCGCGGCCAGGAGATCCCGCAGCGCACCCGGATCCCCACGGAGCTGGTGATCCGCTCCTCCACGGCCGCTCCCCGATCGTGACCCTCCTGTTCCCGTCCCGCCGCATGCGCTCGCGTATCATCGGCGGCAGCCCCTGGCACGCCGGACCCTGACGGCGCGCCGCACACGAACCGAGGACGGCACGTGGCGATCTCATCGAGGACGACCCGGAGCTCCGCGGCACCCGTCGTCGAGATGACCGGCATCCGCGTCTCCTTCGCCTCCGGACCCGCTCTGAAGGACGGGAACCTGCGGCTGGTGCCGGGCGAGATCCACGGGCTGATGGGCGAGAACGGCGCGGGCAAGTCCACGCTGATCAAGACGCTCACCGGCATCCACCAGCCCGACGCGGGCGAGATCCTCGTCGACGGCGTCGCCCGGCGCTTCAGCGGCCCGGCGGAGGCGAAGGCAGCGGGCATCACGGCCGTGTTCCAGGACGAGCGCCTCACCGACAACCTCAGCATCGGCGAGAACGTGATGCTCGGCCACGAGGTCCGCGGCCGCTTCGGCATCTCCTGGTCGCGCACCCACCACCGCGCGGCCGAGATGCTCGCCGAGCTGGGCCTGGAGGACCTCGATCCGCACCTGCCGCTGCGCTCGCTCTCGCCGGCGATCCGCCAGCTGGTCGCGATCAGCCGCGCGATGGTCGACCGTCCGCGCGTGCTCGTGCTCGACGAGCCCACCTCCAGCCTCGACCTCAGCGACGTGGCCCGCCTCTTCACGGTGCTGCGGAGGCTGCGCGACCAGGGCGTCGCGATCCTGTTCGTCTCGCACTTCCTCGAGCAGGTCCTCACCCTCAGCGACCGGCTGACGGTGCTCCGCGACGGCGGCACCGTCGGCGAGTACCCGGCGCACACCATGGACCGCGCCGAGCTGATCGCGAAGATGATCGGCAAGGACATCGATGCGCTGCGGCAGATCGGCTCCGACCGCCGCGAGCACCGCCGCCAGCCGGTCGGCCCGGCGATCTACCGCGCGCACGGGATCGGCCGCCGCGGCGCCGTGGGTCCGACCGATCTGGAGCTGCACCGCGGCGAGATCGTGGGCTTCGCGGGCCTGCGCGGCTCGGGGCGCACCGAGCTGGCGTCGCTGGTGAGCGGGGTCGAGAAGCCGGACACCGGCGAGGTGCTGATCGACGGCCAGCCCGCGCACATCTCCGACCCGGTGTCGGGCCTGCGCCACCGCATCGCCCACTCGAGCGAGAACCGCCGCGAGGACGGGATCATCGGCGACCTCTCCCTCCGCGAGAACCTCGTGCTGGGCCTGCAGGCTCTGCGCGGCTGGGCGCACCCGCTCTCGGCTGCCGAGACCGACACCCTGGTGCGCACCTACGTCGAGGCGCTGAACATCTCGCCGGCCGACCCGGACATCCCGGTGAAGTACCTCTCCGGAGGCAACCAGCAGAAGGTGGTCCTCGCGCGGTGGCTCGCGACCCGTCCGCGGCTGCTCGTGCTCGACGAGCCGGCGCGCGGGATCGACGTGGCGTCGAAGGTCGAGATCCAGGCGCACATCGCGCAGCTCGCGAAGGAGGGGGTGACCGTCGTCTACATCTCGTCCGAGCTGGAGGAGGTGGTGCGCCTCAGCGACCGCATCGTCGTCTTCAAGGACCGCGAGAAGATCGGCGAGGTCAGCAACGGCCCCTGGCTCACCGTCGACACGATCGTCGAGATGATCGCCGCCGACCGCGACGACGACCTCGACGACGACGACTGACCTCCCCCGCCGGCCGAGCGGCCGCACCGTCCACCGGGTCTCGATGAGCCGTCCGGGCTGCTCGACCGCCAGGACCTCGGCGCGCCGGCGGGTCCCGCTCGGGCGCCGGGCCTGCGAGGATCCGGGGGTGGACGATCAGCGACCGGACGAGCTCGCGGAGCTGCAGCGGCGCGCCTACGGCCGAGGCTCCGACATCGAGCGGGACCCCGGCGCGCTCGCCCGGCTCTCCGCGCTCGAGGCCCGCGTCCGTCCCGCCCTCGGCACCGCACTGCCGGGCGCGGTGGTTCCCGCGGACTCCGGGGACGCGGCGCCGGAGGACGCGGCACCTCCCGCGGACGCCTCCGCCGACGAGGCGTCCGACCCCCTCGGCCACGTCCCGCCCCGCCGCTCCCGTCGGCGCGGCCTCCTCCTCCCCGCCGCGCTGGCCGCGACGGCCGCCGTCGCCGCGGGGGCCACCCTCCTCGCCACCGCCGAGGACGGACAGCCCGGCCGCGAGGTCGCCGTGCTGCCGCTGTCGAACGGCACCGACCTCCCCGGCTGGGAGGGACTGGGGTTCGACGGATCGGTCACCACCGAGGACTTCGGCGGGCTCACCGTCGTGCGGCAGAGCCTGCCCGCCGACACGGGGCTCACCGTCGTCCGGCAGCGCCGCTCCTCGAGCGCCGGCTCGTGCCTCTCCATCGTGCGGACCGCCGAGCCGCAGGACGGCCTGTTCTTCCAGGGCTGCACGGCCGGAGCGTTCCCCGCGGTCGCGCAGTTCACCGTGACGTCGGCGGCGCCGGAGGCCCTGCGCGAGCGGTTCCCGATCGGCACGTCCCTGCGGTTCGCCCTCGAGGGCGACGAGATCCGCGTCCGGTCCGACGCACCCTGACCACTCAGATCCCCGTCCGTCCGTGCGGATCGCCCACCTTCTTCGACTCGCTCGACCCGCGCTCGCGCAGGAACACGGCGAGCGCCGCCATGCTGCCCACCGCGAGGAACTCCGACTGCCAGTTCTGGAGCGTCCGGTTCCAGAAGTCGGCGGAGGAGACGTAGCCGAGCCAGTCGACGGGCGCCTCCAGGCTCGTCAGCTGCTCCTCGTTGTAGGCCACGACGCCCGTCACCGACTGCGCCGCCCAGGACAGCAGGAACACCGCCCCCATCACCAGCAGCAGCGAGTGCGAGAACAGCGCCTGCCGCAGGCCGCCGGCGGACGCCGAGGGCGGCGAGTCGTCCTCCGCGGACGCTCCCGCCTTCTGCTGCTCGTCGGTCTCGAGGCCCTCCTCGCCCACCCGCTTCGACTCGGGCGAGCCGCGCTGCACGAGCCAGACGGTCGCGCCGATGTAGAGGAAGAACTGGAGGTACTCCGACTGCCAGTTCTCGGCGACGTCGATCGCGAAGTCGGAGGAGGTGACGAAGCGCCAGTAGCCGACCTCCCGCAGCCCCTCCGCGACCTGGGTGTCGTTGTACGCGGCGAGCCCGGCGAACGACTGCCCGAGGAGAGCGAGCAGGAAGATCGCGAGGAAGAACAGCGAGAGTCCGTTCTCGCGCAGGAAGCGGCGCATCCGGCTCACCTCCCGAGGATCCCGACGGCGAAGAACCCGATCAGGCCGAGCACGATCACGGCGTAGTACAGGGCGGAAGCGGTGCGCACGTCAGCTCCCGTCCAGGACGCAGTCGAAGGGCGCGTCCGCCACCGGCGTGCACCCCGCCGCGCGCACCAGCCAGCCGTCGTCGCCCGGGGTGAGGAACACCGCGCTGCCGCCGGAGCGCACGATCGCCGCCCGGCCGTAGACCTCGGCGTCCCCTGCTCCGTCTTCCGCGATCCCGAGCTCCAGCACGCCGCCGGGGCAGTCGCCCTACCGGTCCTCCACGGCCTCGCGGGCGGAATCGGTGAGCAGCGCGCACGCCGCGCGGCCGTCGCCGTCGGCGAGCGCGGAGAGGAAGGCGTCGGCCGCGCGGCGGGCCGCCGTGCCGTCCGCGGAGCATCCGCAGAGCGCGAGCACGAGGGCCGCCGTCGCGGCCGTCGCGGGGACGGAGCGCGATCGAGGGAGCATCATGGCCAGGGAAGCTACTCCCGGGCCCGACCACCGGGCAGAGGGTTGCCATCGGGCCCTGCGGGCCCCGCGACCGGATCGTTACCGAAGCGCACCGCCGTGCTGTTGCGTCACAAGAATTGTTCACGGTAACATTTCGACGTGGCGCTGCTTCGGCCGGCGCCCACTGCACATCCTGCACTCACCGCACCTCGGGCCGCTAGGCCCGCATTCGAGGCCCTTCGGGGTCCACCATCTCGGGCACTCTCTTCGTGCCCGCGATCTCAAGGAGGAGATCTATGTCCAAGACGAGGCGTATCGGCCAGTTCCTGGGTTTCGCAGCAGTCGGCGCACTCGCGTTCGGACTCGCGGGCTGCTCGGGCGGTTCCGGCACCGATTCGGGCTCCGGCTCGAGCGGTGACCTCACCACCGTCGGCTTCGTGGCCGTCGGCCCCGAGGGCGCGTGGCGCCAGGCGAACGAGACCAACATCGAGGACACGTTCACCAAGGACGCCGGCTTCGACCTGAAGTACGCACCCGCCACCAACGGAGACCAGAAGTCGCAGATCGACTCCTTCACCTCCTTCGTGGACGAGGGCGTCGACATCATCCTGCTCTCCGCCACGGAGGGCTCCGGCTGGGAGGACTCGCTCGAGCGCGCCCAGGAGGCCGAGATCCCGGTCATCCTGATCGACCGCGGCATCGAGCCGGACAACACCGACCTCTACGTGACCCGCATCGCGCCGGACAACATCGCGGTCAGCACCTCGGTCGCCGACTGGGCCAAGACCACCTTCCCGAGCGGCGCGAAGTACTTCACGCTCGAGGGCCCCGCGGGCGTCTCGGTCGTCAACGAGCGCAACGAAGGCTGGGACGAGGTCATCGGCGCCGACTCGAAGTTCACCAAGATCGGCGCGCAGACCGCGAACTGGTCCACCGAAGAGGCCAAGAGCGTCTTCGAGACCGTCCTGAAGTCGAACAACAACGACGTCCAGCTGGTCTTCGCCCAGAACGACGAGATGGGCCTCGGCGCTGTCCAGGCCGTCCAGGAGGCCGGCCTCACCCCCGGCACCGACGTCAAGATCGCCACGATCGACGGCACCAAGAACGCCCTGCAGGCGCTGGCCGACGGCGAGCTGAGCTTCGTCGCCGAGTACAACCCGCTGTTCGGCGAGACCGCCCTCGACGCGGTCGAGAAGACCCTGGCCGGCGAGACGGTCGAGTCCTCGATCGTCGTCCCGAGCGAGACCTTCGACTCGCCCGAGGCCGCCACCACCGCGCTGCCCGACCGCAAGTTCTAGTCGCTCAGCACCACCGGTCGCCCGGCGTCCTCCTCGACGCGGCACCACTCCCCCGGAGCGACCGGGGCCGGCCCACCCGCCGGCCCCGGTCGCTCCGACCCTTCGGCGCACCTGTTCGGCTGCGCCCCGCTCGAGAACGGAACGACGCGACATGACAGGTTCGCCTCCGATCGTCGAGATGAAGAACATCTCGATCAGCTTCCCCGGCGTGAAAGCCCTCGACGGCGTCGACTTCCGCCTGTTCCCGGGCGAGGTCCACACCCTCATGGGTGAGAACGGCGCCGGCAAGTCCACGCTCATCAAGGCCCTCACCGGCGTCTACCGCATCGACAGCGGAGACATCGTGATCGACGGGGAGACCCGTCGCCTGACCGGCACCGCCGACTCGCAGGCCGCGGGCATCTCCACCGTGTACCAGGAGGTCAACCTGGTCACGAACCTCTCCATCGGAGAGAACGTGATGCTCGGCTACGAGGTCCGCGGACCCTTCGGCATCAACTGGAAGGCCACGCACCAGGCCGCGAAGGTCGCGCTCGAGAAGCTCGGCCTCGGCCACCTCAACACGCGCCAGTCGCTCGCCTCGCTCTCGATCGCGATGCAGCAGCTGGTCGCGATCAGCCGCTCGACGGTGAGCGACTCCAAGGTGCTCATCCTCGACGAGCCGACCTCGAGCCTGGACGCGAACGAGGTCGAGAACCTCTTCGTGGTCATCCGCCGCCTCCGCGCGGAGGGCGTCGCGATCCTCTTCGTCTCGCACTTCCTCGACCAGGTCTACGCGATCAGCGACCGCCTGACGGTGCTGCGCAACGGCACCTTCGTCGGCGAGTACCTGACCCACGAGCTCGACCGCACCTCGCTGATCTCGAAGATGATCGGCAAGGACATCGCGGCGCTGCGCTCCCTCGACTCCGAGCGCGAGAGCCAGGACCACCTCTACCGCGACGCCCCGCTCTACACCGCGAAGGGCATCGGCAAGAAGGGCTCCATCGAGAGCACCGACCTGACGCTGCACCGCGGCGAGGTCGTCGGCTTCGCCGGGCTCCTCGGCTCCGGCCGCACCGAGCTCGCGCGCCTGATCTACGGCGTCGACAAGCCCGACACCGGCGAGATCACGATGCACGGCAAGAAGATCGACGTCCCGACGCCGACCGCCGGCCTCGCCCACAAGATCGCGTTCTCGAGCGAGAACCGCCGCGACGAGGGCATCATCCGCGACCTCTCGGTCCGCGAGAACCTCATCCTCGGCGTGCAGGCCAAGCGCGGCTGGGCCCGCCCCCTCTCCAAGAAGGAGAAGGACGAGATCGTCGGCAAGTACCTCGTCGAGCTCAACGTGCGCCCGGCCGACCCCGACCGCCCGATCAGCAAGCTCTCCGGCGGCAACCAGCAGAAGGTCCTCCTCGGCCGCTGGCTCGCCACCGCCCCCGAGATCCTCATCCTCGACGAGCCGACCCGCGGCATCGACGTCGGAGCGAAGGCCGAGATCCAGGAGAAGGTCGTCGCCCTCGCCGGCGAGGGCGTCGCCGTGGTCTTCATCTCGTCCGAGCTCGACGAGGTCGTCCGTCTCAGCGACCGCATCATCGTCCTGAAGGACCACCGCGTGATCGCGGAGATCCTCAACGGTCCCGCTGTCACTGCGGAGTCGATCGTCACTACCATCGCCGCAGAGGGAGTCGTCGACGAGGACGTCGTCGTCCTCGAGAGCGCCACGCAGGAGGCCGCATCATGAGCAGCGACACCCGACCCGCCCGGGGATCAGTCCTCGGCGGGATCATCCGCCGCCAGTACTTCTGGGGAGTCGTGGCGATCGCCCTGCTCCTCCTCGTCAACGTCGTCAAGGACCCGGGCTACCTGGCCGTCTCGGTCAGCCCCACCACCGGCTACCTCGTCGGCAACGTCATCGACATCGCCCGCGCCGCCGCTCCGATCCTGATGATCGCCGTCGGCATGTGCCTGGTCGTCGCGACCGGGGGCATCGACCTCTCGGTCGGCTCGATCATGGTCGTCGCCGGCGCCGTCTCGATGGAGTTCCTCAACTCCGCGGGAGCGCCCGACTCGCTCGGCGCCGCAGCGGGAGCCTTCGCGGTCGCCCTCCTGGTGGCCGCCGTGCTCGGAGCCGTGAACGGCATCCTCGTCTCGGTGGTGGGCCTCCAGCCCTTCATCAGCACGCTCGTCGTGATGCTCGCGGGCCGCGGCCTGGCGAAGGTCATCACCGGCGGCCAGAACACCGCCGCCACCAACGAGCCCTTCCGCTGGCTCGCGAACGGGTACGTCTTCGGGCTCCCGGTCGTGTTCCTCCTCGCCATCGCCATCGTCGTGGTCGTCGGAGTCCTGGTGCGCCGCAGCGCGCTCGGCCTGATGATCGAGGCCATCGGCATGGACCCGAAGGCGGCCCGCCTCGCGGGCATCAACCGCCGGGGCCTGCTGATGACCGCCTACATCGGCAGCGGCATCCTCGCCGGAGTCGCGGGCGTGTTCGCCACGGCGAGCGTGATGACGGTCGACGTCTCGCGCACCGGCTACCAGCTCGAGCTCGACGCGATCCTCGCGGTCGTCATCGGCGGCACCTCGCTCGCCGGCGGCAAGTTCAACATCACCGGTGCCGCCGTGGGCGCGATCCTGATCGCCACCCTCGACAAGACCGTCGTGTTCCTCGGAGTCTCGTCCTCCGCGACGCCCGCCTTCAAGGCGATCGTCATCGTCGCGCTCTGCCTCCTGCAGTCCGAGCGCGTCCGCTCCGCCTTCAAGTCCCGTCGCGAGGCGCGCCGCAGCGTCCCGCAGAAAGAGGCGATCCCCGCATGAGTGCCGTGATGACCCGCTCCGCCCCTCCGGCGAGCACCAAGCGCACCTCCGGGGCGCGCGGCTGGCTGAGCCAGCACCTGGACAAGCTGCCCACCCTGGCCGCGCTGATCATCTTCTTCGGGATGATCGTCTACGGCGAGGCCGCCTACGGCCGGATCCTGCAGGCGAGCACGATCTCGAACCTGCTGGTCAACAACGCGCACCTGATCATCCTCGCCGTGGGCCTCACCTTCGTGATCCTCACCGGCGGCATCGACCTCTCGGTCGGCGCGGTGATCGCGTTCAGCAGCGTGAGCGGCGTGCTCCTGATCAACGCCGGCTGGAACCCCTGGCTCGTGATGGTCCTGATGGTCGTGATCGGCGCCCTGTTCGGCGTGATCTCCGGCGTCCTGATCCAGTACTTCAACGTGCAGCCGTTCATCGCGACGCTCGCGATGATGTTCCTGGCCCGCGGTCTCGCTTCCATGCTGAGCACCGTCCCGGAGCGCCTCCCCGAGGACTCGGCCGTGCTGAGCCTGGCCACGCCGATCAAGCTGATCGACGGCCCGAAGGTCAACGACTTCGTCATCAGCCCCGGCGTGATCATCGCGATCCTCGTCGTGGCCGGCGCGTTCTTCGTGCTGCACCGCACCCGCCTGGGCCGCACGGTCTACGCCATGGGCGGCTCCGAGCAGTCGGCGGCCCTGATGGGCCTCCCGGTGGTGCGGACCAAGCTGTTCATCTACATCATCAGCGGCACGCTCGCCGGTCTCGCCGGTGTGGTCTACACCGCCCGCCTCGGCAGCGCGCAGAACATCACCGGCACCGGCTGGGAGCTCGACGCCATCGCGGCGACCGTCATCGGCGGCACGCTGCTCACCGGCGGCGTCGGGTTCGTGCTCGGCTCGGTGGTCGGCGCCCTGGTGCTCGGCCTGATGAACGTCCTGATCACCCGTGACGGCGGCATCCCGCCGGAGGCGACCACGATTATCACCGGAGGCATCCTCCTGGTCTTCGTCCTCCTCCAGCGCGCCGTCATGGCCCGCAGCAAGACCTGACCGGGCTCCCGCCCGATCTCCCCCGGCGCCCCCTCGTCCCTCCGCGGACGAGGGGGCGCCGTCGTGTCCGGGGCGCTCCGCCGGCCTCAGGAGGCGGAGCGGCTGAGCGTCAGCGCGGCCTGCTCGCGGGTGGCGTAGCCGCATTCCTCGGCGAGGCGGGCGAAGTCGGCAGGGCCCCGCCGCCGCAGGCCGATCCGGCGCCGGAGGGTGCCCGCCCGGCGCGTCTCGATCTCCTCCGCCGGCGTGCGGCCGAGGAACGCGAAAGCCTCCGCGAGCATGCGGGGGCAGACGAGCAGCTCCCGGGCGAGCACCGCGGCGGAGAACGCCGGGTCGCGGTGGCGCGCCTCGATCACCGGGATCGCCTCCGCGTAGACCTGGTCGGCGCTCCGGGTCCGGACCCGCGGAGCGCTGTGCTCGACGATCCCCTCCAGCAGCAGTTCGCTCGCCCGCCTCACGCCGGCGGCCCCGAGCACGGCCGGATCCCCCTCGATCAGACTGTTCGCGAGGGCACGGGCAGGCGTCCAGACCGACTCGCGCACCGGCACGACCTCGTTGATCCGCTCGCGGACCCACCGGTGCTCGAGCACGGCGGCGTCGAAGCTCCAGGTGTACGAGACGGTCGGCCGCCGGTAGTCGATGCGCGCCGGGACCCTGGCGTCGAGGAGCAGGACGCTGTTCGGCGTCGCCTCGAGCACGCCCTCGTCGAGGACGACCTCTCCCCCGCCCTCGACGATCAGGGAGATGTGAACGCCCGCCGGCCTGTCCGCCCTGTCGACCGACGGCGAGGGGGCGACCCTGATCCCGTTCGGCCCCCACACCCGCGTCAGCGCGAGTCCCGGTCCATCCGCTGCGTCCATCCGCAGACCGGGAGCGCCGGTCCCGCGCTCGTACCAGGCGCGAGCGAACGCCTGCATCCGCTCCTCTGCGGCCCCCATCTCCCGCCTCCTCCGCGTCGAACGAACAGAATCCCTCATCTGTCGATCACCGCCGGACGTTCGCACGGATCTCCCAGGCCTCCGCGCCTCGCGCTCGGAATCCGGCCGCACGCCGTCGCCGGACCGGGAGGACGGCCACGGGGACCGTCCCGGTCAGCGGCGCTGGGAGAGCCGCCACAGCGCGCGGCGAGCGCTCCCCTCGGAGGCGAAGCCCGCCTCCTCGGCCGCGCGCGCGAAGTCGGCCGTCGCCAGGGACCGCCCGCCGATCAGGAGCAGGAGGGTGCCCGCCCGGCGCCGCTCGAGCTCGTCGTCGGCCGTCCGCCCGAGGAAGGAGAACGCGCGAGCCAGCGTCAGCTCCGACACCAGGAGCTCGCGGGCGAGCCGGGCGGCGGTGAAGGCGGGATCGCGGTGGCGCTCCTCGATCAGGGCCATGGCCTCCCCGTAGACGTCCTCGGCGCGGGGACGCCTGCGCGGTGCGGAGCCCTCGACCAGCTCCTTCAGGAAGGCCTCGCCCGCCCGGGCGACGGCGGGCTGCTCCGCCAGAGCGTGGTCGCCGTCGAGGAGACCGTTCATCAGCGCCCGCGCCGGGGCCAGGAAGCAGCCGGCGACGGGCAGGACCTCGCCGAAGCGCTCCGTGAGCCAGCGCTGCTCCAGCGCCCGCTCGCCGAGCACCCAGGCGTAGATCACGGTCGAGCGGGGGAAGCGCGCCCCGGTCCGCGGCTCCGCGTCGATGACCACCAGATCACCACTGCCGCACTCGAGCATCCGTCCGTCCTGTCGGATGCGTCCTCCGCCCTCGACGACCAGCAGCAGATGCGCGCCCGGCGGGCAGCGCGACTGCGGCTTCTGCTCGAGAACGCAGCCACCGGGGATCCACAGTCTGGCGATCTCGAAGCCGAGCGAGCCCGTCGCCTCGACCCGCAGTCCAGAACGGGCCTCCACGCCGTTCCAGTGCTCGGCCATCCGCCGGTACATCTCGGCCGATCTCGACCTCATCGGGCGCCCCCTCCTCGCGGGCACGCTGACGCCTCACCACGGGAGTGATTCGCAGCCCGCGCGTGCTCCGTTTGTCACCGGACCGGTCACAGCGGACGGCGACGCTCCCGCTCACCGCGCCGGCGGCGCCCCGGCGGCAGCGTGCGACCGACGGGATCACCGGGTCAGGAGGGCGATCGCGACTCGGAGCGGCGTCGGAGCTCACCACTCCCTCCTCACGGCAGCGCCACTTCCTCCTCACCTGCCCCCGAGCGCTTGGGCCGACCGCCCGCCCGCGGGAAGACTCCCCAGCGGTACGGCGCCCGTCGTACCCGCCGAAGCGGCCGAGCGGACGACGACCGTCCTCCGAGCAGGCCGCCGGCGAGAAGACAGACCGAGGAGCTTCACTGTGACTTCCGACAACTCTCCCGCTGAGCAGGGTCCGCTGAGGCGACGCACCGTCGTCGCCGGCGCCACCTGGTCCCTGCCCGTGATCGCCGCAGCGACGGCCACCCCGGCCGCCGCCGCCTCTGCCACGCAGACCCTCGTGTTCAGCTCCATCCCGACCATGATCGCGTGCATGCCCAACACGGCGCCGATCACGCTGACCCTCACCGGCGGCAACGTCGCGAACGTCCCCGTGCGGGTGAACACCCCGCCCGGCTTCCGCTTCGGAGGGAGCGGGACCGACACCTTCGTGACCGACGCGAACGGAGTCGCCACCATCCCGGTCGGCGGCGTCATCGCGGGCCCCTCGACCGGCTCGGCCCTCGCCTTCGGCGGCTCGGCGAAGACGAACGCCCCGTTCCCGGTCCGCCAGACCGGCGACCTGCAGTACAGCACGGGCCTCGCCACTGTTCCCGAGAACTCCGGATTCATCCACACCTCCTCGCAGGGTGTGAACGGCAACGTCTCCGTCAAGGCGAACGGCGACATCTGGCAGTACCGGCGGTCGGACGGCTGGCAGAAGCTCGGCACGGGCGCCTCCACGGAGCCCAGCACGTCCGGGCTCACGCAGCAGCCGGACGGAACCTACAACGCGCACTGGATCAAGGACGGAGTCCTCCAGTACGGCAAGGCGCTCGCGACCGTTCCGAACAACTCCGGATTCGTCCGCACCTACGGTCAGGGCGCGGACGGGAACGTCTCCATCAAGGCGAACGGCGACGTCTGGCGGTACAACCGCCAGGCCGACGAGTGGACCCTTCTGGGCACCGGCGCCAGCACCGAGCCGAGCGCGGCCGGCATCTCCGCGAACCCGGCCGGGACCCTGAACGTCCACTGGATCAAGAACGGAGTCCTGCAGTACGGCACCGCAGCGGCCACCGTGCCTACCAACTCCGGATTCGTCCGCGTCTACGGCCTCGGCACCCGTGGCACGATCGCCGTGAAGTCGAACGGCGACATCTGGCGGTACACCCCGCAGGGCAACGTGTGGGACCTCGTCGGCACCGGAGCCAGCACCGAGCCGAGCGCCGCCGGACTGACCCAGCGGCCGGGCGGGACGTTCGAGATCCACTGGATCAAGGACGGGGTCCTGCAGTACGGCACCCGGCTCGCGACCGTTCCGGAGAACTCCGGGTTCGTCCGCACCTACGGTCAGGGAGCGGATGGGAACGTCTCCGTGAAGGCGAACGGCGACATCTGGTACTACAGCACGGCGCAGAACACGTGGACCAAGATCGGCTCCGGTGCCAGCACCGGCCCCGATGCGGCCGGGATCACCGCCCAGGGAGACGGCGCGTTGAACCCCCACTGGATCAAGGCGAGAACCGACTGCCGCTGATCCGCGCCCGGCGGCCCTCTCCGCCCGCGTCCTGCCGGACCGCGGGCGAGGAGGGCCGCCTCCGCCCTCCCGCCGAGGACGGGCGCCTCGTCCGAGGAGGAACGCGCCACCCCGTCTCGGCGCCCCTCCCCCGGCCTAACGTGGTCACCGCCCGCGCACCCTGTCCCCGCTGCGAAGGAGCCCGGTGACCGCTTCCGAGCAGCCGGCCGCCCCGCGCGGTCTCGTCGAGACGCTGCAGCTGAGCGGTCCCCGCGTGGAGGCGTGGCTGAGGAGCCTCGGCTGGGCGAGCGACGGAGCTCCGCCCCTGCACCTCGCCGGGGACGTGCTCGCCGTCGACGGCTTCCGGCTGAGCCGCCTCTGGCACACACCCGGCACGCTCCGGACCGACCCGCCCCTCCCCGCCCCCGACCGGGCCGAGGTCGACCTCATCGTCCCGGTCGCCGGCGAGATCGTCGTCGACGGCCCTCTCGAGGCCGCTCGTCTGCGGCCCGGCGGGCTCGCCCTCCTCCGACGCGACGACTCCGCTCGGTTCCGGGCGGAGGAGGACTCCGCCTGGCTGGCGCTGAGGACGTCCTGGGGCAGGCTCGGCCTCACGAGCGCACAGTCCGACGGGCCGTCCTGCACCCTGCTCGCCGCCGACAGCTACAGCGGCGCCTTCGTCTCCCTCGTCAACGCGAC
Organism: Rathayibacter sp. AY1E6; assembly: GCF_002931115.1. Classification (NCBI taxonomy): domain Bacteria; kingdom Bacillati; phylum Actinomycetota; class Actinomycetes; order Micrococcales; family Microbacteriaceae; genus Rathayibacter; species Rathayibacter sp. AY1E6. Next base: position 46,575 of record NZ_PSVK01000018.1, read on the forward strand.
CCTCAACGCGGACCTCGCGGCGGGCGATCCCGGCTTCAGCGAGCTGCGCCGCGCGCTCGAGGCGACCGCGTCGGCCCTGATCAAGCAGAGCCTGCCGCCCGCCCGTCCGGAGGACGGACTCGAGGGCGTCCTCCTCCGCGCGATCGCCGTCATCGATGCGGAGGCGGGTGACGCGGACTTCACCGCCGGCGTTCTCGCGATGCGGCTCCGCGTCTCGCGGGCGACGCTGGACCGCGCCTTCCACCGCCGGGGCACGACCGTGGCCGCGACCCTCCGCGAGCGGCGCGTGCACCTCGCCGCGTCGCTGCTCGCCGCGAGCCCGTCGCTCTCGCCCTCGGCTCGCGCGGCCGTGGCCGAGCGGGCCGGCTTCCGGACGCTGAGGGCGATGGACCGCGCGCTGAGCCGTTCGCGCGACGTCGACCGCGGCTGATCCGACCGGACATCGGCGTCCGCGTCGCCCCAGGATGCACCCGGGATTCGTCGAACCGGTTCGCCTCTCCTCTGGAGTGTCGGGAAATGATCCGGTTAGGCTCTTCACGTTGTCGTCAACATAGTGTTACCGTGAACATTGCCGCGTACGAAGCCGGCACACTCCCTCCCCTCAGCAATGGTGCCGACCCTGGAGCAAAGCGCGATGAAGCCTTTCCTGCGACCACTCGTCCTCGTGACGGCCGTGGCCCTCACCGTCCCCCTTCTGACGGCCCAGTCGGCGAGCGCAGCTCCCTCCGACAGCCTCGTCCTGCGCTACGCGCTCGACGAGACGAGCGGCACGACCGTCGCCGACAGCTCGGGCAAGGGCCGCACCGGCACGCTCGTCAACGGAGCCGCTCCTCGCGGAGCCGCGGGCGTCGCCCTCGACGGGACCGACGACTACGTCAAGCTGCCCGACGACCTGCTCGCGGGCCTGAACTCGATCACGGTCAGCACCGAGGTCCTGGTGAACGCGAACCAGGGCACGCCCTACTTCATCTGGGGCCTCGGCAACACGACGAACGGCGCCGGGAACGGCTACCTCTACACGACGGGCAACGGCTACAAGGCCTCGATCGCCACCGGCAACTGGACCACCGAGCAGACCGTCAACTCCAACGCGAACCTCGCGCGCAGCGTCTGGAAGACCCTCACCTACACGCTCGACGACGCGAGCGACACCGCACGCCTCTACCTCGACGGCACCCAGGTCGCGCAGCAGACAGGAGTGACCATCACTCCCGCCGCGATCGGCAACGGCACCACCACCGCGAACGCGATCGGCCGCTCCGTCTACACGGCGGACAAGACCCTCGCCGGCTCGGTCCGCGACTTCCGCGTCTACAGCACGGCGCTCAGCGCGGCCGACGTCGCGACCCTCCAGGCCCCGGACAGCACGCGCGTCTCCCGCGACTCCGCCGCCCTGGACCTCGGGAGCCTCTCCTCGGTCTCCGCGAACCTCACCCTCCCGACGACCGGCCCCAATGGCTCCGCCATCGCCTGGGCCTCGAGCAACTCCGCGGTCGTCTCGACCAGCGGAGTCGTCACGCCGCCCGCGACCGGGGTCGCCTCGGTCGAGCTGACCGCCACGACCACCCGCGGCTCGGCCACGGCCACCCGCACCTTCACCGCCACCGTGCCCGCCAAGGACGTGAACGCCGACGCCCAGAAGGCGCTCGACGCCCTCTCGATCGTCAACTCCGGCGACGTCCGCGGCAACGTGACGCTGCCCGCGAAGGCCGGCTCCTACGACGTCGCCTGGTCCTCCTCGAACACGGCCGTGCTCAGCACGACCGGCGTCGTGAAGCGCCGGTCCGCCGCCACGCCCGTCACACTCACCGCGACGATCGCCGGCACGACCGCGACCCGGCAGCTGCCCGTCACGGTGACCGCGGCTCCCGCGGACCTCGACACCGAGTACGACGCGGGCTACCTCTGGACCCACTTCGCCTCGACCGACTACGAGAAGATCTACTTCGGCTCCAGCACCGACGGTCTGCACTGGTCGAAGCTCAACAACGACAAGGCCGTGCTCGCCAACCTCGGCGGCACCCTCGGCGTCCGCGATCCGCACCTCGTGCGCTCCCCCACCGGCGACGAGTACTGGATCATCGGCACCGACCTGCACGCCGAGGGCACCGCTCCCGGCGGCACCTGGGACCAGACCAACGCGAGCAAGAACCTCGTCGTCTGGCGCTCGACGGACCTCGTGAACTGGAGCGATCAGAGCATCGTCTTCGCCGGCTTCCCCGACGCGGGCAACGTCTGGGCTCCTGAGGCGATCTGGGACGACGCGACCGGCCAGTACTACGTCTACTGGGCCGCCCGCGACAAGACGCTGACCGGCGGGGCCTCCGCCCAGCGCGTCTACGTCTCGACCACGCGCGACTTCGTCGGCTTCTCCACCCCGAAGGTCTGGCTGGACGAGAACCCCGCCGCCGGCGGCGGGAGCCGCGGCAGCATCATCGACACGACCATCGCGAAGGAGGGGGACACGTACTACCGCTTCTCCACCGCCGACTGGCGCACGGTCGTCGACAAGGCCCCGAGTCTCGCCGGCCCCTGGACCCGCGTGATCGGCTTCGGCGAGGAGAAGTCCCGCGGCCTCTCCGACCACCTCGAGGGCCTCACCGTCTACCAGCTGCCCGACGGCCGCTGGGTCGTCATGGGCGACTCGTTCGGCTACTCCGCCTACGTCACCGACACCCTCGCGGACATGCGGTTCACGGCGCTTCCTGTCGGCACCACCGGCGCGAACACGTACTCGTTCTCGAAGCCCTTCCGCCACGGCTCGGTGCTCCGCCTCTCGAGCGCTGAGGAGGCGCGCCTGACGGCCGCCTACGGCACCAGCAGCACCGGCCCCGCCGCGAAGCCGGTCAACGCGGCCGGCGAGATCCTCCGCTACACCTTCGACGGCGGCTCGGGCACCACGGTGCGCGACAGCTCGGGCAACAACCAGAACGGCACGCTGCCCTCGGGTGGCACCTGGAAGGACGGCGCCCTGCAGCTCGACGGCACCGACGACTACGTCAAGCTGCCGAACGACCTGCTCGCCGGAGTGACGGACCTCACCATCCAGTCCGACGTCTGGATCGACCCCGCGCAGGGCGGCGCCTACTTCCTCTACGGCCTGGGCAACACCACGAACGGCGCCGGCGACGGCTACCTCTTCACCTCGGGCAACAACTACCGCACCAGCATCGCGACCGGGAACTACACCACCGAGCAGACCGTCGCCGGCGGCTCGGCCCTCCCCCGCGGCACCTGGGCGCACCTGACGTACACGCTCTCCGGCACCACCGGCACGATCTACCTCGACGGAGTGAAGGTCGCCAGCGGCACCGTCACGACCGACCCGAAGGACATCGGCGGCGGCTCCACCTCGGCGAACTACATCGGGCGCTCGAACTACGACGCCGACAACCGCTTCCGCGGCCAGATCCGCGAGTTCTCGGTCTACAACCGGGCCCTCAGCGCCTCCGAGGTGCTCGCCGCCTCCGGCAACACGTCGGCCCTGGTCGACCTGTCGCTCAGCGGCGACGTCCTGAAGACGGCCCCGATCGTCGACTCGGCGAGCAGGACGGTCACCTTCCCGGTGAAGCCGGGGACCGACCTGACGAAGCTCACCCCGACCTTCTCCACCGCGGCCGGCGTCACGGCGAGCCCCGCCTCCGGCACCGTCCGCGACCTCTCCACCCCGCAGACGGTCGTGCTCACGCCCGCCGCCGGCGGCACCGCGACCACCTGGACCCTGAAGGCCGTCGTCATGAAGTCCCCGGTCCTCGCAGGCCTGAACGCCGACCCGAACATCGCGGTCTTCGGCGACACCTACTACCTGTACGCGACCTCGGACGGCTTCGCCGGCTGGGGCGGCAAGACCTTCTACGCCTGGTCCTCGAAGAACCTCATCGACTGGACCCGCTCGGAGCAGCCCTTCCTGACGCTCGACGGCGCGAACGGCAACGTGCCGTGGGCGACCGGCAACGCCTGGGCGCCGACGATCATCGAGAAGAACGGGAAGTACTACTTCTACTTCTCCGGCGAGAACTCCTCGCTGAACCGCAAGACGATCGGAGTCGCCGTCTCGGACAGCCCGATGGGCCCGTTCACGGCGCAGCCGACCGCGATGATCACCAACGGCGAGTCCGTGCGGTCCGGCCAGGCGATCGACCCCGCCGCGTTCACCGACCCGAAGACCGGCAAGAGCTACCTCTTCTGGGGCAACGGCGACCCGCTCTACGGGGAGCTGTCCGACGACATGCTCTCGATCAAGACCGGCACGATCAAGAAGATCAGCGGTCTGACCGACTTCCGCGAGGGTGCGTTCCTGAACTACCGCGACGGTCTGTACCACCTCACCTACTCGATCGACGACACCGGCTCGGAGAACTACAAGGTCGGCTACGCCACCTCGACGAGCGTCGACGGACCGTGGACCTACCGCGGCGTGGTCCTCGAGAAGGACACCTCGCAGGGCATCCTCGCCACGGGCCACAACTCGATCGTCAACGTGCCCGGCACGGACGACTGGTACATCGCCTACCACCGCTTCGCCATCCCCGGCGGAGACGGCCAGCACCGCGAGACGACGATCGACCGGGTGACCTTCGACAAGACGACCGGGCTCATGCAGAAGGTCGTCCCGACCCTCACCAGCGTCGCCGCGCAGACGATCGTCGACACCGCGCCGCTCGCAGCCTCGATCACGGGGAAGGCGACGGTGGGCAGCACGCTGACCGCCTCCGCCTCCTCCCCGTGGACGGCGACCGGCTTCCAGTGGAAGCGCGGCGGGACCGCGATCAGCGGGGCGACGGCGTCGAGCTACACGCTCACCGCCGCCGACCGCGGAGCGACGATCTCGGTGGCCGTGACCGCCGCGAAGCCGCAGTGGACGCCGGCGACGGCCTCCGCCTCCGTCGGTCCCGTGACCGACTCGGCACCCGCGATCGCCGTGACCACGACCTCCACGACGCGCTGCGCCGCCGGGAAGATCGTCGTCACCGCGACCGCCACGAACCCGAACGCCTTCGCCGCGAAGATCGTGATCGGCACGACGTGGGGCTCCAAGAGCTTCGCCGACGTCGCTCCCGGCGCCACCGTCTCGGCCGCCTTCACCACCCGGGCGACGAGCGTGACCGACGGATCCGCGACCGCCACGGCGACCGCGTTCATCAGCGGGAAGCCGGCCACGGCCTCCGCGACCGCCCCCTACTCCGCGGCCAGCTGCAGCTGATCCGCGGGCACGACCCACACCCATTGAGATCGAGCCGGCGACGACGCCGGCCGGAGAACGGAGAACACCCGACATGAACACCCGATCCCTTCTGATCCGCGGAGCCGCTGGACTGGCCGGAGGCGTCCTCCTGCTCGGAGTCGCCGGAACGGCGTTCGCCGCCGAGGTCAACTACGGCAACGACGACGTCGACATCAACGTCGAGATCGCCGACCTCCCCGGGACCGGCGCCCTCTCGATGACCGTCGCCGCGGACTCGACGACGCTGACCGAGACCGGCTCGGACAACGTCCGCCGCCAGTTCACCGGCACCCTGCCCACCGTCACGGTCACCGACACCCGTGACGCCGCGGACGTCTCCCCCGACTCCGCGTGGTACGTCATCGGCACGGCGAGCGACTTCACGTCGGCCGACGGCTCGACCATCGGCGCCGAGAACCTCGGCTGGACCCCGGACCTGGTCGACGGTGGAGACCTCGGCGAGGTCGCCGCGGGCGATGAGGTCGGCACCGCCATCGACGGCGGCGCCAACGGCGTCGGCCTGAAGGGCAAGGAGCTGCTCGCGATCGTCGCCAGCAACTCCCAGCAGGTCAACCCCGAGGGCTCCTGGAGCGCCGACGCCGACCTCTTCCTCCGCACCCCCGTGAACGTGGACGCCGGCGCGTACTCGTCCACCATCACCCTGTCGCTCTTCGAGTGACCCGTCGCGGCCGGGGGACGCACTCCCTCGGCCGCGATCCCACCACGGCCGACGCGGCCGGGCCCGCCCGCCCGGCCGCGTCGTGCTTCCCCCGTGCGACCATGAGGTTCTGATGACTGCTCCGCGCCGCTCCGCCGCTCCCCGCCGCCCGCTCCTCCCCGCGCTGCTCGCGCTGATCGTCGCCCTCCTCGGCGCGGGGGTCGCTCCGGCGGCCGTCGCGGCCGACGGAGCGATCACCTGGGCGGTCAGCCCCTCCACCGACGGCGTCCCCGACAAGCGCGCGTGGGTCGAGCTCGAGCTCGCCCCCGGCGCGAGCGCCTCGGACGAGGCGGTCGTGCGGAACCTCAGCGACCAGCCCGTGACCTTCAGCATCACCAGCGCCGACGGCTACTTCACCGACACCGGCCGCTTCAACATGCTCAACTCGGACCAGGAGTCGGTCGACGCCGGGCTGTGGATCTCCGCCCCCGAGACCGTGACCGTCGATCCGGGCAGCAGCGGCGTGGTGCCGTTCACCGTGACGGTCCCCGACAACGCCACCCCCGGCGACCACGCCGCCGGCATCGCCGCCTCCGTGCTCTCGCAGGGCACCGAGGTGGGAGGTGCGAACGTCGGAGTGGAGAGCCGCATCGGCTTCCGCGTGATGACCCGCGTGACCGGCGAGGTGACCCCCTCCTTCTCCGTCGAGGACCTGGCCAGCGACTACCGCCTCTCCTGGAACCCGTTCCAGCCCGGCTCCCTCTCGCTCGTCGCCGACGTGGTGAACACCGGCAACGTGCGCCTGCTGCTCGACGGCACGGCGAGCGCCCAGGGCGCCACCGCCCCCGTCGTCGCGGCCGACGCGCCCCAGCAGGAGCTGCTGCCCGGCGACCGGCGCAGCGTCTCGGTGCAGCTCGACGGCATCTGGCCCCTCTTCGGGGTCGGCGCCGACCTGACCATCGCACCGACCGTCGCCGCCGCCGATCAGGAGCCGGTCGCCACCGCTCCCGTGACGAAGTCGATCACGGTCGCCGCCGTGCCGGTCCCGCAGCTGCTCGTGATCCTCGGCGTCGCCCTCATCCTCGCGGCGCTGCTCGCCGGGCGCTCGCGCTCGCGCCGCCGCATCGCCGCCCTGGTGCAGCAGGCCAAGGAGGAGGGCCTGCGCGAGGGCGCGCGCGTCTCCTCCTGAGGACCCTCCGCTCGCCCCCCTCCTGCCGCCGAGGGGACCCCGGGCCGTCGAGAGGACCCGCTACACCGTGTTCCCTCGGCGGTCCAGGGTTCCCTCACCGCGCGGCCATGCGTCAGAGTGAGCGGATGACCACCACCTCCCTGGAGGCGCCGACTCGGCGTCTCGGCCTCATCGCGCTCATCGCGACCCTCGGCGGCCTCCTCTTCGGCTACGACACCGGCGTCATCAACGGCGCCCTCGAGCCGATGTCGGCCGAGCTGGGCCTCACCGCGCTGACCGAGGGGGTCGTCACCAGCTCGCTCCTCTTCGCCGCCGCGATCGGCGCGATCTCGGGCGGACGCCTCGCCGACGCCCTCGGGAGGCGGACCACGATCCGCCTCCTCGCCGTGCTCTTCCTCGTCGGCGCCCTGGTCTGCGTGGTGGCGCCGGGCTTCGGCGTGATGGTCCTCGGGCGGGCGGTCCTCGGACTGGCCGTCGGCGGCGCCTCAGTGGTCGTGCCGATCTACCTCTCCGAGATCTCCCCCTCCGAGATCCGCGGCTCCCTCGCCGGCCGCAACGAGCTGATGATCGTGATCGGCCAGCTCGCCGCCTTCGTGGCCAACGCCGTCATCGGCACCGTCTGGGGCGAGCTGCCCGGCGTCTGGCGGATCATGCTCGCCGTCGCCGCGCTCCCCGCCGCCGCCCTCCTGCTCGGCATGACCCGGGTCCCGGAGTCGCCGCGCTGGCTGATCGCGCACGGCCGCCGCGACGAGGCGCTCGACGTGCTCACGACCATCCGGACGCCCGACCGGGCCCATGCGGAGGCGGAGACCATCGCCCGCTCGATCGGCGCGAAGGACGGCCCGAGGATCCCCCTGCTGCAGGCGCTGCGCGAGCGCTGGGCGTTGCGCATCCTGCTGGTCGGCATCGGGATCGGAGTCGCCCAGCAGCTCACCGGCATCAACTCGATCATGTACTACGGCCAGTCGGTGCTGAAGGAGGCGGGCTTCGACCACGACGGCGCGCTCGTCGCCAACATCGCACCCGGGGCGATCGCCGTGATCGGCGGCCTGATCGGGCTGCGGCTCATGCAGACGATGAACCGCCGCACGACCCTCCTGCTCGGCTACTCCCTGACCACCGCGATGCACTTCATGATCGGCATCGCCTCCGTCGCGCTCCCCGTGGGGAACCCGGCGCGGCCGTACGTGATCCTGGTGCTGGTCGTCGCGTTCGTGGGGAGCATGCAGACGTTCCTCAACATCGTCACCTGGGTGATGCTGTCCGAGATCTTCCCGCTGCGGATCCGCGGCGTCGGCGTCGGCATCGCGATCTTCTGCCACTGGATCACGAACGCGGTGCTCGGCCTGTTCTTCCCCACCCTCGTCTCCGGCGTCGGCATCACCGGAACGTTCTTCCTGTTCGGCGCCGTCGGCCTGCTCGCGCTCGTCTTCATCTGGAAGCGCGTGCCCGAGACCCGCGGCCGCGCCCTCGAGGAGGTCGAGGCGGGCGTCGTCTCCGGCGAGCTCCTGCGCCGCTGACGCCCGCCCTCGGTCTCCGCCTACTGGTAGGTGACGAGGTCGGGGAGGGGGCGGACCTCGGCCATGGTCTCGGCGGGGGTGAGCATGGGCGCGTCCTCGTCGTAGAAGTTCTTCCAGCCCCAGCCGATGCCCTCGGGGGCGCCCTCGTGCAGCGCGTCCCAGGTCGCCTGCTTGTCGGGCTGCGAGCCCTGGCCGTCGACGTGGATGAGGAACTCCAGCTCGGGCCGGTCGCGGCGGATGCTGTCGCGGTCCTGCAGCATCGACAGCCGGAACTGGTGCAGCACGAACATCTTCGGCGGCAGCCCCTCGCTCTGCACCAGGTCGGCCAGCCACTCCGACACGCTGTCGACCTCGGCGGCCGAGACGCGCCCGATCTGCTGCAGCGGCTTCTGGCCGGGCAGCAGGCGCCACTCCGGGTCGAGCGCGAGGCCGACGTTGGGCAGCGACAGGAGGTCCGCGTACTGCTTCGCCTGGGTGAGGAAGTCGGTCAGCCCCGACTGCAGGTCGAGCACCACGTACATCCCCGCCGCCTGCGCCGCGTCGATGTAGGGGCGGATGTCGGCGGCGTCGAGCTCGTTGGAGTAGTCGCCGTCCTCGCCGGGGTCGCCCGCCGCGACCGTGGTGATGATCTCGAGGCTCGGCACGACCTGCTTGTCGGTGAGCGCCCGGTACGGCTCGGCCACCGCCTCCGCACGCGCGATCGTGGGCTCGAGGCCCTGCTCCCCCAGCACGCCGAGGACGGGAGCGCCCGGAGTGCCGTAGATCGCGACGAAGAGGTGCCCGCCGAACATCCGCTGCCCGCCGCCCGGCAGCTGCCAGCCGCTCGCGGCCGCGCGCACGGCCCACTCGGGCTCGGGTTGCGCGGCGAGCACGGGGCCGAGCAGCAGCGTGCAGGAGGCGTCGGCCTCGGCGATCGCGGTCACGGCTCCGCCCGAGGCGAGCAGGTCGTCGCCGTCGACCACGGTGACGGGCACGCCGGCCGCGCGGGCGGTCGCCAGTGCGGCGACGTCGGCGTCCTGCGCGCGGGCGAGGGCGTGCAGGCCGGTCAGGGCGTCGGCTCGGGCCGGGAGGGCGCCGAAGGGAGCGTCGGAGGCGGTGGACGGCGCGGCGGCGGCGAGGTCGGCGAGCGCCAGGTCGGTCACGGTCAGGCCGGACGCAGTGCTGAGGGCGGCCGCGTCGGAGGCGGAGGCGACGACGTCGACGCCCTTGGGCGCGGTGACGTCGCCGATCGCGAGCACGCGGGTCACGCCGAGGCGGGCGAACTCGGCGGCCAGGGCGTCGGAGGTCGGAGCGGTGGAGGACGGAGCGACGGACGGGGTCGCGGAGTCGGACGGCGTCGCCGAGTCCGACGGCGTCGCGGAGTCGGACGGCGTCTCGGAAGCCGTGGATCCCGCGGCCGCGGCGTCCGCGGTCGGGGCGGCCGTCGCTCCGGATCCCGCCGAGCCGACCAGCAGCGGCACGCCCCAGGCGATGCTCACCTGGGCGGCGCGCAGGCGCGACTCGGCGACGTCCTCGACCAGGACGACCAGCGGAGCCGAGGCGAACAGGGCCGCACTCGCGGCGAGCGCGTCCGGGGCGAGCGCCACCGGCCCGCTCGGAGCCGCGGTGCGGGTGCGGGGCGCCTCCTGCTGAGCGTCGTCCGGAGCGGAGGAGTCGGGCGTGCAGGCGCTGAGCAGCGGGAGCACCGCGAGACCGCCGATCACGACGCTGCGGCGCGAGAGCCCGGAGCGGGAGGGGACGGAACGGGGTGTCGAGGGCATGGCAGGCCTCTCCTCTCGGAGCCCGATCGGGGCTCTCTGGTGCGTGGCTGGTCCTCTCGACTATCGCAGGCCCGGCGGCGGCGAGCGCCGAGGGGGCCGTCCCGGGCGCGCCTCCGAGGCCGTCCGGACAGGCAGAAGGGGAGCGGCGCCGCAGCACCGCTCCCCTTCGAGAGGCTGGATCAGACCGTGCGGGGGGCCTTCGCGAGGTTGGCCTCGAGCTCCTCGCGGTTCTGCCGCACCACGTAGGCGGGGCGGTCGCGCTCGACCCGCCACGACTCGCTCAGCGGCGTGATCGCGACGGTGTCGAAGCCGATCCGGTCGTAGAGGTCGGTCACGAAGTGGATCGCCTCGGGGTAGTCGCTCGACGTCGCGAGAGCGCGGCGGTCGGGCGTGCCGGCCGGGGTGCCGTCGGTGGTGATGTCGGCGGCCATGATGTGGTTGAACGCCTTGACGACCTTCGACTCCGGGAGGTGCTGCTGGAGCATCTCGCTGGTCGTGGTCTCGCCCTTGTCGAGCGCCTCGATGCGGCCGTCGCGCTCGAAGTAGTAGTTGTTCGTGTCGAGGACGATCTTGCCGGCGAGCGGGGCGACCGGCACCTCCTCGAGGTTCTTCAGCGGCACCGTCACCACGGCGATCTCGGCGGCCTCGGCCGCCTCCTGTGCCGTGGCGGCGCGGGCCTTCGGGCCGAGCTCCGCGATGAGGTCGGCGAGGGTCTCGGGGCCGCGCGAGTTCGCGATGACCACCTCGTCCCCGAGGGCGATGACCGCCCGTGCGACCTGGCTGCCGATGTTGCCTGCTCCGATGATTCCGTACGTCGTCATGCTGAGGAGAACGCGGAGGGTGCCCAGGCATTCCGCTCTGCGGCGTTCTCCCACGCCGCACCCAGGTGGGCCCGTGCCTCCAGTAGCCTCGGTCCTCGGGCGCCGCTGCCCGAGAAGGAGTCCGTGATGCCGCAGTACGACCTCCCGCTCGACCTCCTCGAGCAGTACGCCCCCGAGATCGCCGAGCCCGCCGGGTTCGCCGAGTTCTGGCGCGACACGATCGCCGAGGCGAGGGCCGTCGCGACCGAGCCGCGCCTCGAGCGGGTCGACGCCGGCTTCGGACTGCTCGACACCTTCGACGTCACCTACTCCGGCTTCGGCGGCCACCCGATCCGCGCGTGGCTGATCCTCCCCCGCGGCGTCGAGGGCCCCCTCCCCGGGCTCGTGACCTTCATCGGCTACGGAGGCGGCCGCGGGCAGCTCGCGGAGTGGACCGCGATGTCGGCCGCCGGCTACGCGCACCTGGTCATGGACACCCGCGGCCAGGGGTCCGGGCACCGCTCCGGAGCGACGCCCGACCCGGTGGGCAGCGGGCCGCACGTCTCCGGCTTCATGACGCAGGGCATCGAGTCGCCCGCGGAGCACTTCTACCGCCGCGTCTTCACGGACGCCGTCCGAGCGCTCGACGTGCTGCGTGCGCACCCCGCGGTCGACGCCTCCCGCGTGGCCGTCTCGGGCGGCAGCCAGGGAGGCGGGATCGCCCTGGCCGTCACGGGGATCCTTGGCCTGCTCGGCGAGTCGGAGTCGGCGCGCGCGTCGATCGTCGACGTGCCGTTCCTCTCCCACATCCCGCACGCCGTGCGGCTGGTCGACACGATGCCGTACGGCGAGATCGTGCAGTACCTGCACACCCACCGCGGCGCCGAAGCGCGCGTGTTCGACACCCTCTCGTACTTCGACGGCACCTCCTTCGCCCCCTACGCGCAGTCCCCCGCGCTGTTCTCGGTGGCGCTCCGCGACGACATCTGCCCGCCGTCCACCGTCTACGCCTCCTACAACCGCTACGCCGGACCCCGCGAGATCCGCGTCTACCCCTTCAACGGCCACGAGGGCGGCGAGGCGTTCCAGATCGGCGAGCACGTGCGCTTCCTGGGGCGCGAGCTGGCGTAGGAGGAGGAGCCGCCCGGTCGGCGGACGGGGGCGGTGCGCCCCGGCGCATCACCCGTTCCGACTCGCGATCATCGCGCTGCCGATGCGGTCCTCGAGGTCGGCCAGCTCGTCGAGGACGTCGCCGACCACCCAGACCCGCCGGGCGCCTCGACGGGCGTCGCATTGTGACGCCGTGCGTCGCGCTCGGTACCCGTTCGCTGCTCTTCTGGGCACTATCGACTCCATGACCCGCCAGATCCGCTTCAACGCCTTCGACATGAACTGCGTCGCCCATCAGTCCTCGGGCATGTGGCGCCACCCCCAGGACCAGTCCTGGCGCTACAAGGACCTCTCGTACTGGACCGACCTGGCGAAGCTGCTCGAGCGCGGCACGTTCGACGGCATCTTCATCGCCGACGTGCTCGGCACCTACGACGTCTACGGCGGCTCGAACGAGGCGGCGATCCGCCACGGCGCGCAGGTCCCCGTCAACGACCCGATCCTCCTCGTCTCGGCGATGGCCGCCGCGACCGAGCACCTCGGCTTCGGCATCACCGCGGGCACCGCCTACGAGCACCCGTACCCGTTCGCGCGGCGCATGTCGACGCTCGACCACCTGACGAAAGGCCGCGTGGGCTGGAACGTCGTCACCGGCTACCTCCCCAGCGCCGCCCGCAACATGGGCCATGAGGACCAGCTCGAGCACGACGACCGCTACGACGTCGCCGACGAGTACCTCGAGGTGCTCTACAAGCTGTGGGAGGGGTCGTGGGAGGACGACGCGGTCGTCCGTGACCGCGAGTCCGGCGTGTTCACCGACCCGGCGAAGGTGCACGAGATCGGGCACCGCGGCAAGAACTTCACCGTCCCCGGCATCCACCTCTCGGAGCCGTCGGTGCAGCGGACCCCCGTCATCTACCAGGCGGGAGCCTCACCGCGCGGCATCCGCTTCGCGGCGGGCAACGCGGAGGCGATCTTCGTCGCGTCCTCGACGAAGGCAGGCCTGAAGGCGACCGTCTCGCGCATCCGCGACGCCCTCGAGGCGGCCGGCCGCGACCGCTACTCCGCGAAGATCTACACGCTGCTGACGATCATCACCGCCGAGACCAGCGAGGCCGCGCACGAGAAGCACCGCGACTACCTCTCCTACGGGAGCGAGGAGGGGGCGCTGGTCTTCATGTCGGGCTGGATGGGCATCGACCTGTCGCAGTACGACCTCGACGAGCCGATCGGCAACGTGAAGAGCAACGCGATCCAGTCGGCCGTCGCCAACTTCCAGGAGGCGAACGAGGACGGCTCGGAGTGGAAGGTCCGCGACATCGCCAAGCTCAGCGTGATCGGCGGGCTCGGCCCGTTCGTCGTCGGCTCGCCCGCGGAGGTCGCCGACCACCTCCAGGAGTGGGTCGAGGAGACCGACGTGGACGGGTTCAACCTCGCCTACGCGATCACGCCCGGCACCTTCGAGGACGTGGTGGAGTTCATCGTGCCGGAGCTGCGCAGCCGCGGCGCGTACCCGGAGGAGTACGTCAAGGGCAGCCTCCGCCAGAAGCTGCACGGCCGCGGCGACCGGCTGCCGGAGGAGCACCTCGGCGCCGGCTTCCGCTACGCGCCGGCGGCGGTCTGACGACAGGGGGCGCCGGGCGGCCGGTGGGGGCGGGGGTCTCGATACGCCGCTCCGCGGCCGCGCCGGACACACGAGCACCCCGCCGCGATGCGCGACGGGGTGCTTGTGACGTGCGGAGGGGCTCAGCCCTCGAAGGTGGCGTCGAGCGTGATGTCGACTCCGGTGAGCGCCTTGCTGACGGGACAGGTCTCCTTGGCCTCGTCGGCGGCCTTGAGGAAGGCGGCCTCGTCGATGCCGGAGACCTCGCCGCTCACGATGAGCTTGATGCCGGTGAGCTTGAATCCGCCGGCCGAGTCCGGGCCGAGCGAGACGTCGGCGCGGACGTCGAGCGCCTCGACGGTGCCGCCGGCCTGGCCGAGGACGGCCGAGAACTGCATCGCGTAGCAGGCGGAGTGGGCGGCCGCGAGGAGCTCCTCGGGGCTGGTCGAGCCGTTGGCGTCGTCGGCGGCGCGCTTGGGGAACGAGACGTCGTAGGTGCCGATCTTCGAGCTCGAGAGCTCGACCTGGCCCTCGCCGGTCTCGAGCGAGCCGTTCCAGGCGGTGCGTGCGGTACGAGTGGGCATGAGTCCTCCTTGGGGGGCGGGGAGAACCGTAGAACGATCGTTCTCCCCTGATGCGCCGAGCCTAGGTGGAACGCGCGGCGTCCTGCAACCACCGGCCTCGGACCCTCGGCGAGATGCCAGTCCGGCGCGCCTCCGTCGGCGTGTCGCGTACGGGAGCGGCCTGTCGCGGAGGAGAGGACGGGGCCTCGGTTCAGTGCACGAGCTTCAGGCCGACGACGCAGCCGACGATCCCGAGGACCAGCAGCGTGCGCACGAGCGAGAAGCCCTCGCCGCCGAAGAACATGCCGTAGAGCACGGTCAGCGAAGCGCCGATCCCGACCCAGACCGCGTACGCGGTGCCGGTGGGCAGCTCGCGCATCGCGTAGGCGAGGCCGGCCATGCTCGCGACGACGCCGACTCCGAAGACGACCGACGGGCCGAGCCGCGTGAAGCCCTCCGACTTGCCGAGGGCGGTGGCCCACACGGCCTCGAGGACACCGGAGAGGATGAGGACGATCCAGGACATGACAGCTCCTACGAGTCAGTCTTGTCGCGTTCCGGGTACTGCTCCCTCGTCCGGTCGCCGTCATCGGCTCCGGACAGTCTGCCCGTGCGCGCTGGGCAGGCCCTGGGCAGCGCGCGGCGGGGGCGGAGCCGCCGCGACCGCGGCTCTGCCCCCGCCGCCCTCAGCGCGGCTGAGCCGGGTTCGTCGGCACTCCGTGCGAGGGCGGATTGATCGCCGGACCGGACGTCGCCGGCGAGACCGGCGATCCGGACGACGAGCGGGACACCTCGGGCAGCGACTCCGGCACGCTGCCTGCCGGCTCCGCTCCCCCGCGCAGCTGCTCGAGACGCGAGTGCAGGATCGTCGTCACCGGCAGGCGGTGCCCGTGCGCCTCCTCGTAGGCGAGCAGCACGCCGAGGCCGGCCTCGTCGAGCGGGCGGATGCGCTCCGCGAGCGTGCCGAGCGGGATGTCGTTCCAGTCGGGGAGCGGCAGCTCCTCGCGGGAGGGTGTGTCGGTCATTCGTGCTCCTTCCGTTCCCTCCATCCCACGCCTCGGACGGCCGTCCGCCCAGGGGCTTGACCGGTCGCGGGGAGAGCGCGGCGGTCGGGAGGGACGGTCCGGCGGAGCGGCGGCCCCGCCGGGACCGTCAGCGGATCAGGCGGTGCGGCGGGACGAACGACGGGTCGCCAGGTGCACGAGGACTCCGACCACGAGGAGGATCCCCGCGTAGAGCCAGACGATCGGGTCCTGCTGGCTGAGGAGCAGCACGCACGAGGCGACGCCGAGCACGGGGATCGCCGTCCACACACGGAAGTGGTCGTGCTCGACCTTGTCGCGCCGCAGCACGAGCACCGAGACGTTCGTGCTGATGAACACCAGCAGGAGGAGCAGCACCACGGTCTCGGCGAGGGTCGCCAGATCGCCGACCAGGGTCAGGAGGCATGCCGCCAGCGTGGTCACCGCGATGGCCACCCACGGCGTGCGGCGCTTCGGCAGCACCCGGCCGAGCACGTCCGGGAGGAGGCCGTCCTTCGCCATGCCGTAGGTGACGCGGCTCGCCATGATCATGGTCAGCAGCGCTCCGTTGGCGACCGCGACGAGAGCGATCAGGCTGAACAGCCACGCCGGCACCCCGGCTCCGCTCGCCGTCACGACGTCGAGCAGCGGGGCGGAGGATCCGGACAGCTCGTCGGCGGGCAGCGCGATCGAGCTCGCGAGGCCGACCAGGACGTACACCGCACCGGCCGTCAGCAGCGAGCCGAACAGCGCGCGCGGATAGACGCGGCTGGGGTCGCGGATCTCCTCGGCGATGTTGGCCGAGGTCTCGAAGCCGACGAAGGAGTAGTACGCGATGATCGCCGCGCCGAGCACCGCCAGCGCCGGCGCCTGCTCGGAGCTGAGCTCGACCGTGCGGGCGAGGTCGCCGCCTCCGCCCGCCACGAGCAGCGCGACGCATCCGATCACGATCAGCAGGCCGCCGACCTCGATCACGGTCATCACCGTGTTGCTGAGCAGCGACTCCGCGACGCCCCGCGCGTTGAGGCACGCGACGAGGATCAGGAAGACGATGGCCGTCGGCACGGTCGGCACGTCGAGGAAGGTGCCGAGGTAGTCGCCGGCGAACGCGAGCGACAGGCCGGCCGCGCTGGTCACTCCGGCCGCGAGCATGGCGAAGCCGACCAGGAACGAGACGATCGGGCGCTTGAAGGCCCGCTGCGCGAACACCGCCGCGCCTCCCGCCTTCGGGTACTTGGTCACCAGCTCGGCATAGGAGCCGGCGGTCAGCAGCGCGAGGCCGAGCGCGAGCAGGAGGGGCATCCAGACGGCGCCGCCGACCTCCGCCGAGAGCGTGCCCATGAGGGCGTAGATGCCCGCGCCGAGGACGTCGCCGAGGATGAAGAAGTAGAGCAGCGGGCCGGTGATGCGGCGGCGCAGGGAGGTGCCGCCGGCCTCTCCGGTCGCGGGGGCGTCGCTCGTGGTGGCCATGTCGTCCTCTCGTCGCGCGCTCGGGAGCGAGCACGACGGGCCACGCTAGGGAGGAGGGGGCCGGGAGGTCGAGAAGGTTGACCGGGCGGGGTCGAGGGCGCTACACGCGCGGGACGGGGCGTCTGCGGAGCGGGCGCCTGCGGGCCGGGCGCGTCCCCGGCCGGGCACGGCATGCCGCGCCCCGCGCCGGCCGTCAGCCGAGGACGACGTGCTCCCCGCCGCGCTGCTCGGCGATCTCCTTGCCGACCTCCTCCGCCTCCTGGCGCGACTCGTGGTGGCTCAGCGGGACGCGGGCGTGGGCGATGCGGTTGTGCCAGCCCTGCTCGTCGGAGTAGGTCTCGATGGGGAGGACGGTCGTGGTGCTCATGGTGCTCCTTCGTGGTGGTCCCTCCATGGCACCTCGCGCCCCCCTCCGCTCGGGAGAGGGTTGACGCGAGCCCGTGTCTCGAGCAGGACGGAGGCGTCTCGGCGGCACACCAGCGAGCGACGGCGCCGCGGCGTGTCAGGGCGAGACCATGCCGCCGTTCACGTTGAGGGTCTCGCCGGCGACGAAGCTCGACTCGGCGGACGCCAGGAACACGTAGGCCGGGGCCTGCTCGGCGGGCTGCGCGGCACGGCCCATCGGCGACTCGCTCGAGCCGAAGTCGGGCAGGCTCTCGGGGTCGACGCCGCCGCTCACCTGCAGGGCGGTCCACGTCGGGCCGGGCGCCACGACGTTCACGCGGATGCCCTTCGCGGCGAGCTGCTGCGCAAGGCCCTTCGAGAGGTTGTTGATCGCGCCCTTCGTCATCGCGTAGTCGAGGCGGTCGGGGGCGGGCTTGTGCGCCTCCGCCGACGCCGTGTTGATGATCGTGGCGCCCGCGGGCAGGTGCGGGAGGGCCGCGCGGATGATCCGGAACGGAGCGAAGACGTTGACCGCGAAGGTCGCCTCGAACTGCTCGTCGGTGATGTCGAGCAGGTCCTCCTTCCAGATCTGCTTCCCGGCCACGTTGACCACCGCGTCGAGCCCGCCGAGGCCCTCGACCGCCTCCGCCACGAGCCGCGTGCAGTACTCGGCACTCGTGAGATCGCCGGGGATCGGCACGGCGGTGCGCCCCTCCGCGCGGATCAGCCCGATCACGTGCTGCGCGTCCTCCTCCTCGCTCGGGAGGTAGGCGAGGGCGACGTCGGCCCCCTCGCGGGCGAAGGCGATGGCCACGGCTGCGCCGATCCCGGAGTCGGCTCCCGTGATGAGCGCGCGGCGGCCCGCGAGCCGGCCGGTGCCGCGGTAGCTCTCCTCGCCGAGGTCCGGCACCGGGGTCATCCGCGACTGCAGCCCGGGCTCGGGCTGCTGCTGGACCGGCGGAGTCACATCCGGGTACTGGGTGGCGGGGTTCGTGAACGTGTACTGGTCGGGCATGGCTCCTCCGTCCGCGGCACCCGGATCGGGCCGCTCCCCTCCATCCCAGGCGAGCCGCGCCTTCGGGGCCACCCCGTGCACGGGCGGGCGGCGCTGTGGTAGCCGGCGCCGCGCCTGCTCGGAGGACCGGCACGGCGACCCGGACGTGCCTGTGCTCCGCTTCGCGGATGAACACCGGACGACAGTGGGCTCCCCCGCGCGCCGACGCCGCGCGGGGGAGCCCACTGTCGTCCGGTGTTCATCCGCGAAGCGGAGCACAGGCA
>NZ_PSVK01000019.1:0-58368 GCF_002931115.1 Rathayibacter sp. AY1E6
CGCCCCCGCTGCCCCTGCATCGACCCCCGGCGAATCGACTCCACCCCTCTCCCGTCGCGAGCTCCGCGAGCGCGAGCGCGCTCTTGCCCTCGCCTCCGACGTCTCGCTGGCGAGCGGCTCCGACGACCTCCTCGCGGCTCCCACGGCGGAGCAGCTGCGCGAGGCGGAGCGCCGCGTCGCCTCGGTCCGCAGCGCCCCGGCCCCCGTCCCCGCACCGCGCGCGACGCCGCTCCGGCCCGTGCGCCGGGCCCGGGTCGGCGGACTCGTCGCCCTCTCCTTCGTCGCGGCCATCGTGGCGGCGACCTCTCTGCCGGCCACATCGCTCCTGACCGCGGAGGACGTGCAGGCGCAGAGCCTCTCGACCCCCTTCGGCGCCGACGCCCGCCGCGGCGCGCAGTCGTTCGTCGCCGGCGAGGTCAGCGCCGAGACGGTCGCCCGCGACGGCTTCGGCGTGCAGGAGCGCAAGACGCAGACCAACGTCGCCGACATCGTCCGCACCTCCGACACAGGCTTCACGAACGACCCGAACGCGTCGATCCAGTGGCCCTTCGCCGTCGGCGTGCCGGTGGGCGACCGCTTCGGCTACCGCAACTGCGCGGGCTGCTCGGTGAACCACGGCGGCACCGACTTCAACCCGGGCGACGGCTCGCCCATCCAGGCGATCGCCGACGGCGTCGTGCGCACGGTCATCGACGGCGAGGGCTCGCTCGGCGTGCACGTGATCGTCGACCACGAGATCGACGGGCAGCTCGTCTCGAGCGTGTACGCGCACATGCAGCACGGCTCGGCGGCCGTGAACGAGGGCGACCCGGTGAAGGTCGGCCAGCTGCTCGGCCTGGTGGGCACGACCGGCATGTCGACCGGCCCGCACCTGCACTTCGAGATCCGCCTCGACGGCGTGACGAAGGTCGACTCCTACCTCTGGCTCAAGGCCAACGCCGGGCGCTGACCCGGCGGCGGGACGCGGGAGTCGCCGGGCGGACCCCGCGGCCCGCTACTCCGCGCGCAGCCAGACCGTGGTGTCGGCCGGCAGCGCCGGCTCGTGCAGCTCCTCCGAGGACAGCACCACGGAGCCGACGGGCAGCTCGACCGGAGCCTCGCCGAGGTTCGCGATCACCGTGACCGTTCCGTTGCGGAACGCCACGACGTCCTCCGGGTAGCCCTCGAGCCATTCGACGGCGCCGGAGCCCAGGTCCTCGGCGCGGCGCACCGCGAGCAGGGACCGGTACAGCTCGAGCGTCGAGCCCGCGACACCGCGCTGGCGGTCGCGCGCGAGCGGCGCCCAGTCGCCGGGCTGCGGCAGCCAGGAGTCGCCGGTGCCGCTGAAGCCGTACGCGGGTGCGTCCGCCTCCCACGGGATCGGCACCCGGCAGCCGTCACGGCCGTAGCGCTCGCCGCCCGTGCGGAACCAGGTCGGGTCCTGACGCGCCGAGTCCGGCAGGTCGATCGCCTCGGGGAGCCCGAGCTCCTCGCCCTGGTAGACGTAGGCGGAGCCGGGGAGCGCGAGCATGAGGGCGGTCGCGGCACGAGCGCGGCGCAGCCCCAGGACGGGGTCGGGGAGTCCCGGCGTGCGCGGGCCGATGCCGTAGCCCTGCGGGTTGTCGGACGTCAGGGCCAGGCGGCTCGCGTGGCGCACGACGTCGTGGTTCGACAGCACCCAGGTCGACGGGGCGCCGACGGCGGCGAAGGCCTCGACGGAGGAGTCGATGATGTCGCGGAGGGCGGGTGCGCTCCACGGGGTCTCGAGGTAGGCGAAGTTGAAGGCCTGGTGCATCTCGTCGGGGCGGACCCAGCGGGCGAGCTTGGAGAGCGGCTGCACCCACGCCTCGGCGCAGAGCACGCGGTCGTCCGGGTACTCGGCGAGCAGGGAGTGCCAGTCGCGGTAGATCTCGTGGACGCCGTCCTGCGCCCAGTAGGGGGCGGTGGCGGGCTCCTCGCCGTCGGCGGGAGCGACTCCGCCCATCGACCCGCTGTCGGCGGGCGGCGTGTAGTCGGGCAGCCCCTCGGCCTTGATCATCCCGTGCGCCACGTCGACGCGGAAGCCGTCGACGCCGCGGTCGAGCCAGAATCGGAGGACCTCCCGGAAGCGCTCGCGCACCCACTCGTTCGTCCAGTCGAAGTCGGGCTGCGAGGTGTCGAAGAGGTGCAGGTACCACTGGCCGGCCGAGCCGTCGGGCTCCATGACGCGGGTCCACGCGGGGCCGCCGAAGACCGATTCCCAGTTGTTCGGGGGCAGCTCGCCCGACTCGCCCCGGCCGTCGCGGAACAGGTAGCGCGCCCGCTCGGCGCTGCCCGCGGGAGCGGCGAGCGCCTCCTGGAACCAGCGGTGGGCGCTGGAGGAGTGGTTGGGGACGAGGTCGACGATGATGCGGATGCCCAGGGCGTGAGCGCGGGCGAGCATCGCGTCGAAGTCGGCGAGGGTGCCGAAGAGCGGATCGACGTCGCAGTAGTCGGCGACGTCGTAGCCCGCGTCCTTCTGCGGCGAGGTCATGAAGGGCGAGAGCCAGATCGCGTCGACGCCGAGCTCGGCGAGGCTCTCGAGGCGCGAGGCGATGCCGGGCAGGTCGCCGATGCCGTCGCCGTCCGCGTCCGCGAAGGAGCGCGGGTAGATCTGGTAGATGACGGCGGTGCGCCACCACTCGGCTCCCCGGCGGTGCTCGGCCTCGGAGTCGGGGCCGGGGGAGTTCTCGGGCGCGCCGGAGGTAGCGGAGTCCAGGGTCATGAGGTCCAGTTTATCGGGCGGCTCGTGGGCGCCGGGGGCACGCCCCCCGCCGTCCCGTACAGTCGACGGGTGATCGAAGAGACGCCGGACGAGGCCCGAGCCCGACGCCGACGGGCGCTGCTGTGGGTGGTGCCGCTGCTGGTGCTGCTGGTCGGCGGCCTGGTCGCCGTCACCCTCGCGATCGGCGGATTCGCGCTGCGCAGCATGACCGGCGCCTCCGCCGTGCAGCTCGTCCTGGTCGCCTAGGCGGTCGCGGCCGGGCCGTCCTCGTCCTCGGGCGGGGGCGCGGAGGAGGTGCGCGCCCGCTCCTCGGACGCGTGCGCGGTCTCGGGCCCGGTCGCGCGGGCCTGCTCGTCGGCGCGGGTGACCGCCTCCGCGAGCTCGTCGGCGACGAGGTACCCGGGAGAGACGGCCTCGGCCCGGTAGGCCGCCCGGCCGACCATGTGCGCCGAGACGGGCACGGTCAGCAGCTGGAAGCCGATCACCAGCACGATGGTCCCCGCGGCGGCGAAGCCGGGGTTCCGGATGGCCACCGCGAGCATCACGCAGATCAGTCCGAGCACCTGCGGCTTCGTGCCCGCGTGCATCCGGGAGAGCAGGTCGTCGAACCGCATCAAGCCGATCGCGGCCAGCAGCGAGAGCAGGGCGCCGACCAGCAGCAGCACAGCGGTGAGCACGTCGAAGAACAGGTCCATGTCAGTCCTCCTCGCGGTTGGCCATGAACTTGGCGACGCTGATCGATCCGAAGACGGCGAACAGCGCGAGCCCGAGCGCGACGGGCAGGGTCCGCGCGTGGTGGTTGACCGCCATCTCGGCGCCGATCCCGCAGATGATCGTCGCGACGAGCACGTCGGCCGCGACGACCCGATCGAGCACGGACGGACCGCGGAGGATCCGCACGAGCGCGAGCAGGCAGGCGGCGCCGAAGACCGGCACCAGGATCCAGATCAGCCAGTCGATCACCGGACCAACCCCGATCCGGCCTCGATCGGCCGATTCACGCGCTGCACGTCCTCGCTGGAGCCGATGGCCCGGACGATGCGCGCTTCCGTCCGGAGGACCGTCCGGCGCACCTCGTCGATCCGCTCGCCCTCGTCGTGGGTCACGCCGAGCACGTGCAGGTAGAGGACGTTCAGCTGCGGGTCCACGTCGATCACCAGGGAGCCGGGGACGAGCGAGACGGCCTCCGTCGTCCAGACGAGCATCCCCTCGGAGCGGCTGCGCAGGTGCACGGCGACGATGGCGTTGTGGACCGGGACGGGCAGGGTCAGGATCTGCCAGGACACCCGCACCGAGGCCACCGCGATGTCGGCCAGCAGGCGCAGGAGGAAGAGGAGCACGAACCACGGGTTGATGCGGTTCGAGAACTCGACCGGCGGCAGGTAGAACACCCGGGTGATCAGCAGGGCGACCAGGAAGCCGGTGACGATCGACAGCACCGAGACGTCGTCCCAGAGCAGCACCCAGATCCCGACGAGGGTCACGAACATCGCGACGCGGTTCCAGATGTCGACGCGGCGGCGGGGGCTCATCGCGGCCCCTCCTCTCCGAAGGACGAGTCGCGGTAGACGGTCGCGATGTAGGTCGCGGGGTCGGCGACCGCGCTCGCCGCTCGCTCGCTCGCGTCGTAGAGGGGACCGGCGCCGACGGTCAGCACGACGCCGACGACGACCATCCCCGCGGTGGCGAGCACCATCATGGGCGGCGAGTGGCGGGTGCGGATGCTGCCCGTGTCGTCGGGGTCCTCCTGCAGCTGGTCGATCAGGGGCGACTCGTAGCCGGGCACCTCCTCCTGCCGGCGCCAGAAGACCATGTTCCAGACGCGCGCGACGGCGTAGAGGGTCAGGAGCGAGGTGACGGCTCCGGCGGCGATGACGGCCCAGATCAGCCACGACGGCTGGTCGACGGCCGCCTCCGTGCCGGCGACGAAGAGCCCCACCTTGCCGAGGAAGCCGGTGAACGGCGGGATCCCGCCGAGGTTCATCGCGGGGATGAAGTAGAGCAGCGCCAGCAGCGGCGAGGCCTTGAGCAGCCCGCCGAGGCGCAGGATCGAGGTGGTGCCGCCGACGCGCTCGATCAGGCCGGTCGCGAGGAAGAGCGTCGTCTGCACCGTGATGTGGTGGATGACGTAGAAGATCGTCGCCGCGTAGCCGGCCGGGGTGCCCACGGCGATCCCGAAGACCATGTAGCCGATGTGCGAGACCAGCGTGAAGGACAGCATCCGCTTGATGTCGGCCTGCGCGACGGCGCCGAGGATGCCGACGATCAGCGTCAGCAGCGCCACCACCAGCAGCACCTCGCTCAGCCTCCCGCCGGGGAAGAGCAGGGTCTCGGTGCGGATCAGCGCGTACACGCCGACCTTGGTGAGGAGTCCGGCGAAGACGGCGGTGACCGGCGCCGGAGCCGTGGGGTACGAGTCCGGGAGCCAGAACGACAGGGGGAACACGGCCGCCTTGATCCCGAAGCCGAGCAGCAGCACCACGTGGAGCACCAGCTGCACGTCGGCGGGGAGCTCGGCGATGCGGATCGAGAGCTGCGCCATGTTGACCGTGCCGGTGGCGCCGTAGAGCAGGCCGATGGCCGAGAGGAAGAACACGCTCGAGACCAGGCTGACGACCACGTAGGTCGTGCCGGCGCGGATCCGCGGCGCGGTGCCGCCCAGGGTGATCAGCACGTAGCTCGCGGCCAGCAGGATCTCGAAGCCGACGTAGAGGTTGAAGAGGTCGCCCGCGACGAAGGCGTTGAGGATGCCCGCCGAGAGGATCAGGTAGGTCGGGTGGAAGATCGTGACCGGCGTCTCGCGGTTGCCGTCGACGAGGCCCTGGCCGACCGAGAACAGCAGGACGCCCAGCAGGGTGATCGAGGTGATCACGAGCATCAGCGCGGCGAGCGGATCGACGACCAGCACGATGCCCCACGGCGGCTCCCAGCCGCCCACGTAGACGGCGCTGCCGCCTCCGTCGCCGGTGAGGACCAGCACGAGCATCACCGAGGAGATCACCAGAACGCTCGAGAGCGTCACGATGTTCACGGTGATCTGCGCGCGCCGGTGGCGTCCGAGGATCAGCGCAACGGCCGCTCCCAGGAGGGGGAGGGTGACGACGAGCGGGATCAGGGCGTTCATCGGTCCTCCTTCCTGTCGTCGGTCATGGCGCTCTCCCCGTGCTTGGCGGCGGTGCCCTCGTCGCTGGACTCGAGCAGGACGTCGAGCGCCCGGTCGTCGGCGGTGGTCTGGGCCGAGATGCCCGCCGCGTCCTCGCGGACGGAGGCGTCGGTCTCGTCGTCCTCCACCTGGTCGGCGTTGGCGAGGCGCCAGCGCCGGTAGATCATCGCGAGGAGGAAGGCGGACACCCCGAAGGTGATCACGATCGCGGTGAGGATCAGCGCCTGCGGCAGCGGGTCGGCCATCTCGGCGGCGATCTGCTCGTAGGAGCGCCCGTCGTCGGTGACGAACGGCGCGATGCCCGAGCGGCCGGCCATCAGCAGGATGAGGATGTTGGTCGCGTTCCCGACGAGCAGGAACCCGATCAGGATGCGGGTGAGGCTGCGCTCGAGCATCTGGTAGACGCCCGCCGCGTACATCACTGCCATCACGACGACGAGGACGAGGGTGATGCTCATGCGCCGTCCCCCCTGCCCGGTCCGCCGACGACCGTGGAGCCGGTGGGGAGCGAGGTCTCAAGCCCGTCGACTGTGCCCTGGCCGGGGCCGGGGGTGCTGTCCGTCGAGTGCGTGACGCCGTCGCCCGAGGGGGAGCCCTGCTCGGCCTCCTCGCCGTGGCGGTCGACCTCGCCGCCGAGGCTGCGGAGGATGTCGAGGGCGAGGCCGATCACGATCAGGTACACCCCGATGTCGAAGAGGGTGGACGTGCCCAGGTGGAGCTCGCCCAGCACCGGCACCTCGAGGTCGAGCCAGCTCGATTCGAGGACCTCGAGGCCGAAGGCGAGGGAGGAGACGGCCGTGCCGACGGCGAAGAAGAGGCCGAGTCCGAGGACCTTGCCCGCGTCGATCGGCGCGGCCTCGCCGAGCTCGAAGCGGCCGCCGGCGAGGTAGCGCGCGACGAGGGCGAGACCGGCGAGCAGGCCGCCCGCGAAGCCTCCGCCCGGGGTGTTGTGTCCGGTGAAGAGCAGGTAGACCGACACGATCATCGCGGGGTGGAAGAGCAGGCGCACCAGCACCTCGAGCACGATCGAGCGGTTCTCCGGCCGGAGCGTGCGCCCGGCGACGAGCCAGGAGCCGCGGTCGCCGTCGCGCTCGGCGTCGGCGGAGGAGGTGGTCAGGTCCATCGCGCGCTCGCGGCGGTCGTCGGCGCTCTGCGACTCGAGGCGGGGAGCGCCTCCGGCCCGGCTGGAGAGGAAGATCAGGCTCGCGACGCCGGTGGCGACCACGACGAGGACCGAGATCTCGCCCATCGTGTCCCAGGCGCGGATGTCGACGAGCAGGACGTTGACGATGTTGCGGCCCTTGCCCTCCTCGTAGGCGAGGCGGGGCAGCTCGGCCGAGATCGGCGTCGCGGTCCGGGCGCCGAGGGCGATGGTGGCGGCGAGGGCCATGACCGCTCCGACCGCGATGCCGATGACGGCGCGCAGGCGCTTGCGCATCGGCTGGTGCTTCGCGGCGATGCGGGTCGGGAGGCGGCGCAGCACCAGGACGAAGACCACGAGGGTCACCGTCTCGATGAGCGCCTGGGTGAGGGCGAGGTCCGGTGCACCCTGCAGGGCGAAGAGGGCCACCATCCCGTAGCCGGTGGCGCCGGCCAGCAGCACGGCGGCGACGCGGTTGCGGGCGATCGCGCACAGCACCGCCGCGAGGATCATCACGGCCGCGACCGCGAGCTGGCCCGGGCTGTCCCAGAAGACGAGATCGCCCGGCCAGGTGCGGTTGAGGGCGGCCGCACCGCCGACGCCGAGGACGAAGACCGCGAAGATCACCGTCAGGTAGCGGGGGAGCGAGCCGCGCTGGACGGACTCGGTGACCGTGCTGGCGACTCGGTCGAGCCAGCGGACGGTGGCCCAGTAGCCCTCGGCCGAGTCGATCCGGTTGGGCAGCATCGACTGGGCGCGCGCGACGGCGACGCGCTTGGCGAAGAGCAGGAGTCCGACGGCGATCACGAGGGCGCTGAGTGCCAGCGCGGGCTCGAAGCCGTGCCAGAGCGCGAGGTGGTAGCCGCCGTGGTCGGAGGCCTCCGCGGCGGCGGCGAGCTCCGGGTCGGCGTCCGGGGCGGCGTAGGGGAGGGTGTCCGCGTAGACGGCGACGAGCGGGTCGAGCACGGAGGCGGCGATCCCGCCGATCATGCTGGCGGCGGCCAGCAGCACCGGGGCGGCGGTGAAGGTCCACGGCTCGGCGTGCAGGTGCGTGTCCTCGAGCCCCTTCTTCCGGGCGAAGGCGCCCCAGAAGAAGCGCGCGGAGTAGGCCACGGTGAGGATCGAGCCGAGGACGAGGCCGACCAGCGCGACCCAGGCCCAGAACGAGCCCTGCTCGATCGCCGAGATCAGGCTCGTGAACACGGCCTCCTTGGCGACGAAGCCCAGCAGCGGCGGGATGCCCGCCATCGACAGCACGCCGACGAGGGCGGCGCCCGCGAGCACCGGCGCCTGCCGTCCCAGGCCGCTGAGCTTGCGGAGGTCGCGCGTGCCGGCGCGGTGGTCGACGATGCCGACGGTGAGGAAGAGCAGCGCCTTGAAGAGGGCGTGGGCGACGAGCAGGGTCAGTCCGGCCAGCGCGGCGTCGCGCGAGCCGAAGCCGACGGCGACGGTCAGGAAGCCGAGCTGGCTGACGGTGCCGTAGGCCAGCACGAGCTTGAGGTCGTACTGCCGGAGCGAGCGCCAGCCGCCGACGAGCATGGTCCAGACTCCGACGCTCACCACTACGGGCAGCCAGACGGAGTCGTCGGCGAAGCCCGGCGCGAGGCGCGCGACGAGGTAGATGCCCGCCTTCACCATCGCGGCGGCGTGCAGGTAGGCGCTGACCGGCGTGGGAGCGGCCATCGCGGCCGGCAGCCAGAAGTGGAACGGCACCAGGGCGGACTTCGAGAACGCGCCGAGCAGCACCAGCACCAGCGCCGTCGACACGATCGGGCCGGAGGGGGCGGCGGCGGCGATCCCGGAGAGGCTGGTGGTACCGGCCTGCACGATCAGGACGATGATCCCGACCAGCATCGCCAGCCCGCCGAGAGTCGTGACCAGGAGCGCCTGGAGACCGGCACCCCGGCTCTCCTTGCGCCCGCTGTAGTGGCCGATGAGGAGGTAGGAGAGGACGCTCGTCGCCTCCCAGAAGACGAAGAGGATGATCACGTCGTCGGCCGTGACCAGCCCGTACATCACTCCGGCGAACGCGGACAGGAGCGCTGCGAACCGGCCCAGCGAGGGCTCGTCGCGGCTGAAGTACGTCGCGCAGTAGGCGAGGACCAGGGCGCCGACTCCGCTGACCACGAGGGCGAGGACGATCGAGAGCGCGTCCAGGCGGAAGGAGAGGGCGATGTCGAGCGCGGGGATCCACGGCACGGACTCGCGGATCTCGCCGCCGTCGAGGATCGTCGGCAGGGCGGTCGCGGTGGCGACGAAGCTCGCGGCCGGGATCAGCGCCAGCGCGTAGAACGTCTTCGGCCCGAACCGGTCCACCAGCCAGGGGGTCACCACGGCGATCGCGAACGAGATCACGAGGATGAGGAGCATCACATGTTCCTCCCAAGGTGTACCCAGCGCATAAGTCGGTCAAGAATATCGGAGCGCCCTCCCGCGGAACCTGAGTGCGGAGAGGCTTGACGGCCCCGTCGTGATCCGCCAGGGCCCTACCGTGGGGAGCATGGCCCGCTCGCTCCTCCCCGACCAGCTCTGCCGACTCCGCGTCCACGACCTCGCGACGGGGGAGTCGACGACCGTCTTCGAGTCCGACTCCGTCCTCGTGGAGGCGCCGAACTGGACTCCGGACGGCTCCGCCCTGATCGTGAACGGCGACGGCGGCCTCTTCCGGCTGCCGCTCGAGGGGGCGGCCGTGCTCGAGCCGATCCCGCTCGACGGGGTGCCGGCCGAGCTCAACAACGACCACGTGCTCGCCCCGTCCGGCGGGCTCGCCTACGTCTCGGCGCGCGACGGGCACCTCTACGCGGTCGAGCTCGACGGCTCCGCCCCCGCCCGCCGTCTGACCGCCGAGCGCGAGGGCGCGCGCTTCAAGCACTACCTGCACGGCGTCTCGCCCGACGGCGCGACCCTCGCGCTGATCGGCGGCGGCGACGCCTCCGGGCGGTGGCGGACCGACGTCTACACGATGCCGGCCGCAGGAGGCGCGCTCACCGCCCTGACCGACGACGAGCCGGCGGACGACGGCGTCGACGTCTCGGCCGACGGCCGCACCCTCGTCTTCAACTCCGAGCGGGCCGGAGGCGGGGCGCAGCTGTTCCGCATCGGTCTCGACGGCTCCGCGCTCTCCCGCCTGGTCGAGTCGGACACGGTCGACTGGTTCCCGCACGAGTCGCCCGACGGCGCGCACCTGCTCTACCTCGCCTATCCGGAGGGAACGGCCGGGCACCCCGAGAACGTCGACGTCGAGCTGCGGCTGCTCGACCTCCCCGGGCGCTCGACGCTCGAGCCCGGCCGTGTGCTGGAGCGCCTCCACGGCGGGCAGGGGACGATCAACGTCTCCGGCTGGGCGCCGGACTCGACGCGCTTCGCCTACGCCGACTACCCGCGGCGCTGACAGCCTGAGTCCTTGCCGCGCATGCGCGGGAGGGGGATCGATCACGGCGGGGAGCGGGTCTTGAATCGGGAGATGACCATCGACAGCGCAGCATCCTCCTCCGTCACCCGCTCGCCGCTCGGCGACTCCGGCATCGACGTCTTCCCGCTCTCGCTCGGCGGCAACGTCTTCGGCTGGACCGCGGGCCGGCAGACCTCCTTCGACGTCCTCGACGGCTACACGGCCGCGGGCGGCGACTTCATCGACACCGCCGACGCCTACTCCGCCTGGGTCCCGGGCAACACGGGCGGCGAGTCCGAGACGATCATCGGCGAGTGGCTCGCGCGGCGCTCGGGGGACCGGGACGACGTGGTGATCGCGACGAAGGCGGGCCGCCACCCGCAGTTCACCGGCCTCGCGCCCGACACCGTGCGCGCGGCCGCCCGCGCCTCCCTCGAGCGCCTCGCGACCGACCGGATCGACCTCTACTACGCCCACTTCGACGACGAGGCCGTGCCGATGGCCGACATCGCCGCCGTGTTCTCCGAGCTCGTGGACCAGGGCCTCGTCCGCGCGATCGGAGTGTCGAACTTCAGCGCCGAGCGCGTCGCGGAGTGGCTGCGCATCGCGGGCGAGGAGGGCCTGCACGCGCCCGTCGCGCTGCAGCCGCACTACAACCTCGTGGAGCGCGGGATCGAGGCCGACCTTCTGCCCCTCGCCCGCGAGGC
Organism: Rathayibacter sp. AY1E6; assembly: GCF_002931115.1. Classification (NCBI taxonomy): domain Bacteria; kingdom Bacillati; phylum Actinomycetota; class Actinomycetes; order Micrococcales; family Microbacteriaceae; genus Rathayibacter; species Rathayibacter sp. AY1E6. Next base: position 11,125 of record NZ_PSVK01000019.1, read on the forward strand.
GGGGCTGGCCGTCGTCCCCTACTCCGCCCTGGCGTCAGGATTCCTGACCGGCAAGTACCGCGACGGATCGACGCCCGAGGGTCCGCGCGCCGACGGCGCCTCCCGCTACCTCGACGGCCGCGGCCGCCGGGTGCTGGCGGCGCTCGATGCGGCGGCGGAGGCGCACGGCGCCGAGGTGGCGACGGTGGCGCTCGCCTGGCTCCGCTCGCAGCCCGGAGTGGTCGCGCCGATCGCCAGCGCCCGCGTGATGGAGCAGCTGCCGGCGCTGATCGCCTCGGCCTCCCTCGAGCTGAGCGCCGAGGAGCTCGCCGCGCTCGACGAGGCGAGCCGGGCGTAGCCGCAGACGGGCGGCCGCGGGGGCGCGTCCCCCGCGGTCATCGACGCTCCGCGGAGGTGCTATCGTCTAACGGTGCCAAATCGCGGGCACGCCCCGAGAGGGGCTGTCAGACCCGCAGGTGCGCCCCCTTAGCTCATTGGTAGAGCACTTCCTTGGTAAGGAAGAGGTAGTGGGTCCGATTCCCACAGGGGGCTCCGTTCCCCGCAGGCCAGACCTGCGAAGAACGCGCGGCGGGGTAGCTCAGGTGGTTAGAGCACACGGCTCATAATCGTGGTGTCGCGGGTTCAAGTCCCGCTCCCGCTACAGCGAGAAGGCCCCGGTTCGCGCGTCGAGCCGGGGCCTTCGGCGTTCCCGGGCGAGGTCCTGCCCGTGGGAGAGGTCTCAGACCGCGCAGCCCGCGAAGAGCACGTCGTCCGAGGAGACCAGGTCCTCCAGGGTCAGCAGGCGGTCGAGGTCGTGGCCGGCGGCCAGGGCGTTGGCGCGCTCCGGTGCGGTCTGGGGGGCGAGGCGCCCCTCCATGACCCCGCCGAGGGCGCGGACGGCGCAGGCGGCGACCACTCCCTCCGGGGTGCCGCCGATGCCGAGGACGAGGTCGACGCGGCCCGCGGGATCGGCCGCCTCGATCGCGACCGACACGTCGCCCTCGCCGCGCAGCTCGAGCGCGACCCCGGCCGCGCGCAGAGCCGCGATGAGCCCGGAGTGACGCGGCTTGTCGAGCACGACGACGACCAGCTCCGCGACGGGCTTCCCGAGCGCCGCCGCCAGCCGTGCGGCGTTCTCGGCGGGAGGGAGGTCGAGCGAGACGGCGCCCCGGCCCGCTCCGGAGCAGACCAGCTTGTCCATGTAGAAGACGTCACGCGGGTCGAACAGCGTGCCTCGCGGGGCCAGCGCGATCACGCTCACCGAGCCGGGGAGCCCCTCCGCCGTGAGCCGGGTCCCGTCGAGCGGATCGACCGCCACGTCGCAGGAGGGAGCGGAGGCGCGGCCGAGGCGCTCGCCGTTCGCGAGCATCGGGGCCTCGTCCTTCTCGCCCTCGCCTATCACGACGACGCCGTCGAACGGAGCGTCGGCCAGCACGGCGCGCATCGCCGCGACCGACGCCTCGTCCGCCGCGACCTTGTCGCCGCGCCCGTACCAGCCGCGCGCCGCCTCGGCCGCCGCGCGCACGGCTGCGGCCACCGCCTCCTGCAGCTCGGCCGGGTAGGCGGGCGACGCGATCAGCCGCAGGCCGCTCATGCGCGCGCGGGCTGAGCGGTCGCGGTGCGGACCAGCCGCTCCAGGGTGCGCAGGCCGTCGGAGGAGAGCACCGACTCCAGGTGCCCCTGCACCGACGCGACGTGCTCGCCGCGCAGGGCGTTGACCACTCCCGTCTCCGGGTCGACCGACACCTCGAGCCCCAGCCGGGGCGTGCGCGCGACGCCGGGGGCGACGGAGGAGAAGGTGTTGTAGAAGCCGATCGCGGCGTCCTCGCCGAACACGTCCACCGCCAGGCGCACGCCCTGGCGGGGCGCGGGCAGCGGCTCGACCGGGAGGCCCGCCAGCAGTGAGAGCATCTGGTGGCTGAGGCAGACGGCGAGCATCGGCCGCTCCGCCTCGAGGCGGGTGGTCATCAGCGAGCGCAGGTGCGCGATCCGCGGGTCGGAGTCGTCGCGGGGGTCGCCCGGGCCGGGGCCGAAGACGACGAGGTCGTCGCTCAGCACGTCGGCGACCTCCGACCAGCGCTCGACCCGGGCGTCCATCCCGAGGTGGCGCAGCTGGTGGGCGAGCATCGTCGTGAACTGGTCCTCGTTGTCGACGATCAGCGCGGTGTGCCCGGCGAGGCCGGCGATGTGCTCGGGCGCCTGGGGCCGGAGCCAGAACGAGGCGAGCCGCTCGTTGCGCGCCTCGAGTGCCTCCTGCACGCCCGGCTGCGCGTTCAGGTCGAGGGCCGGCGGCACCTCGCGGTGCGGCAGCAGGCCGAGGGCGGAGAGGACGCCCGACGCCTTCGCCCGCGTCTCGGCGACCTCGCCCTCGGGGGTGGAGTGGCGCACGAGCGTCGCGCCGGCCGGCACGGTGAGGCGGCCGTCCGCGCGGAGGTAGGCGGTGCGGATGAGGATGGGGGCGTCGACCGTGTAGCCGTGCTCCTCCGGCTCGAAGAGGGCGAGCACGCCGGAGTAGTAGCCGCGCGGCTCCTTCTCGTACTCGGCGATCACGGCGCACGCGTTCTCCATCGGCGAGCCGGTGACCGTGGGCGCGAACATCGTCAGCCGCAGGACCTCGCGCACGTCGAGTCCGGTGCGGCCCTCGAGCAGGTACTCGGTGTGGCTGAGCCGCGACATCTGCTTGAGGAACGGCCCGAGGATGCGGCCGCCGTCCGGGCAGACCGCGCTCATCATCTTCATCTCCTCGTCCACGACCATGAAGAGCTCCTCGCTCTCCTTGACGTCGGCGAGGAACGCGAGCACCTCCTCCCCGGTGGGTCCGGCCGCGGGGTGGCGGAAGGTGCCGCTGATCGGGTTCATCATCGCGACGCCGTCGCGCACCGAGACGTGGCGCTCGGGGGTCGCGCCGACGGCGGTGACCGTCTGCGCGCCGTCGACGCCGGGGGTGTGGATCGCGAAGGTCCAGTACGCGCCGGACTCGTCGGTGAGCAGGCGGCGGAACCAGGCCAGGACCGCCTCGACGGGCGGCGCGTCGGTCTGCGCGACGAAGGCGCGGTTGATGACGAAGTTGGCGCCCTCGCCGCGGCCGATCTCGTCCTCGATCACCCGGCGGACGATGTCGGCGTACTCGTCGTCCGGCACGTCGAAGCCGCGCTCCTCGACCGGGATCTCCCGCTCGGGCAGGAGCCGCAGCACCTCCGCCAGGGGGACGCTCTCGCGCTCGCGCACCACGAGGTTGCGCAGCGGGGCTCCGTCGTCCTTCGCCGCGAAGCCGCGCTCGCGCACCTGCCGGTAGGGCACGAGGGTCAGCACGTCGTCGCCGTCGAGCGGGATGTCGGCCAGGCCCTCGACGTCGAGCACGTCGCCCGTGAACACGTCGACGGCGTCGCGGCCCTGGCGGAGGACCACCGCGAACGGCAGCGTCCCGTCGGAGGCGAGGATGCGGGAGAGGAGCGAGGTCATCGTGGTCCTTGAATCGGGTCGTGCCCCACCCGGGCCCTGACATGCAGAACGACCGCCCGGAGGAGGCGGTCGCGTGCGAGGGGTCTGCGCGTCGGTCCGCCTAGGAGGCGGGCCACCAGGGGCTTCGGATCGACGTGCGCACGCGGCGAGTCTAGGGGAGAGCCGGGCGGCGGCCAAGCGGTGTCAGGCGGCCGGCCGCTCGGTCGGCTCGCCCCGCAGGGTCCGGAGCAGGAGGGTCGCGCCGGCCGTCGCGGCGGGGGTGGCGACGACCGCGCCCCCGGGGACGAGGAACGCCAGGTAGACGGCGATACCGAAGCCGAGCGAGACCGCGCGGTGCTCGCCGAGGAGGCGGCGGCGGTCGCGGAGGGAGAGCCCCCGGGCGTCGCCCGCGAACCCGGTCAGCTCGAGCGCGAGGGCCCTCCCGCCGACCAGGGCGCCGGCGACGAGGCCGACGATCGAGCCGACCAGCGGCACCAGGCCCAGCAGCACCAGGACCACGCCGATCCCGAGGGAGGTGGCGACCAGCGCGGCGGAGTCGCGGAGGCCGCGGCCGACCCCCTGCCAGAAGGTGCTCTCGCGCTCGTCGGGCACGCCGCCGAGGTCGTCCTCGACCCGCCGCCAGATCCGCTCGTAGAAGGGGTCGCCGACCAGCAGGGTCACCGCGGCGAAGAGGACCACGCCGAGGGCGAGCGAGGCGCCGACCACCGCGATCGAGAGCACCAGGCGGACGGTGGCGGCCGTGCCCTCGTCCCAGCCGCCTGCGAACGGGGTGAGCGCGGTCACCGCGTCCTGCACCCGCGTGAGCACCAGGACCAGCACGCCGACGAAGACCAGACCGACGATCAGGGGCGGGATCGCGCCGAGGAGCATCGCCCGCGGCGAGCGGACCCAGGTGCGGAAGCCGCGGAGGAAGAGCCGGGCACCGAGGCCGAGATCGCGGAGGACGCTCATCCCCCGATCCTCGCAGGTGGGTCCGGGTCGGGGGTCCGGCAGAACGCCCGACTGCACGGGACGTGGAACCTCAGACCCGCTCGAACGGAGCGAGCAGCCCCGCCATCGCCTTCGTCCGCGGCGCGGCGTACTCGTCGCGCCGCGAGGTGCTGACGCCCATCGCGACGAGCCCCTCCACCAGGCGCACCGCCGAGGCGACGCCGTCGATCACGGGCACGCCCAGCTCCCGTGAGAGGTCGCGGCACAGGTCGGCCATGCCCGCGCAGCCCAGCACGATCGAGTCGGACCCGTCGACGGCCAGCGCTTCGGCGCACTCCGCCAGGATCGCGCGGCGGGCGTCGGAGCGGGGGTCGTCGAGTTCGAGCACGGGGATGTCGCAGGCGCGCACCTGACGGCAGGCGTCGCCGAACCCGGCGCGGCGGGCGATGTCCCAGGCGCGGCCGCTGGTGCGCGAGAGCGTGGTGACCACGCTGAAGCCCCGGCCGACGAGCGCGGCCATGTGCATGGCGGCCTCGGCGATCCCCACGACCGGGCCGCTTGCGATCTCGCGCGCGGCGTCGACGCCCGGGTCGCCGAAGCACGCGATGACCGCGCCGTCGCTGCCGGCCGCCTCCGCCCGGGCGATCTCGTGCAGGACGCCGGGCACGGCGAGCGCCTCGTCGTAGTGGCTCTCGATCGATGCCGGACCCATCGGCGGGGTGACGGCCGTGATCTCGGTGCCGAGCGAGGCGACGGAGCGGGCGGCCGCGCCGATCGCCGCGGTCATCGCAGTGCTGGTGTTCGGGTTGACGACGGTGATGCGCATGGTGGTTCCTCGGTTCGGGTGCCGGGAGGGGGAGGGACCCGCCCGGCCGCCGGTCCGCGGGATGCGGAGCGGCCGGGGCGGATCCCTCCTCCGTGCCGGCCGGATCAGACGGTCGAGCCGTCGCTGACGTGCTCGAGGTCCTCGTCGAGGCGCCCGATCCGCGGCGCGCGCCGCTCGAGCACGGCCATCGCGACGAATCCGAGCCCGCAGCCGAGGAACCAGCTGTAGTCGCCGAGCCAGGTGAACTCCGCGCCTCCCGCCTCCGCGATCCAGCGCGGCACGAGCACCGAGGCGACGGAGGGGACTCCGCCGATCACGGTCGCCCAGACGGCGTTGGGGTTGAAGCCGCGCGAGAACCAGTAGCGGCCCTTCTCGCTCATCGTGTAGAGGTCGTCCACCCAGACGCGCTGGCGGCTGATCAGGTAGTAGCCCGCGATGAGGACGCCGAACAGCGGTCCGATCAGCGCGCCGAGGATGCCGAGCGTGTAGTGGATGGCGGTGTCGTTCGAGTACCAGTTCCACGGGGTGAGCAGCACCGAGCCGACGGCGGCGATCATGCCGCCCATCCGCCAGCTGATCTTCTTCGGGTTGACGTTCGAGAAGTCGAACGCGGGGGAGATGAAGTTGGCGACGATGTTGATGCCGATCGTCGCGATGACGAAGGTGAGCCCGCCGAGGAGCACGGCGAACCAGGTGTCGATCCGCTCGACGGTCTCGATCGGGTCGGTGATCAGCTCGCCGAAGACCGGCACGGTCGCTGAGGCGGTGATCACGGTGAGGAGGGAGAAGAAGAGGAAGTTGATCGGGAGGCCGAGCAGGTTGCCGCGCTTCACGGCGCCGTAGCTGCGGGCGTACCGGGAGAAGTCGCCGAAGTTGAGCATCGGGCCCGAGAAGTAGGAGACGACCAGGGCGACGGCCGAGATCATCACCGGCACCGCGGCGGCGAGGTCGAGCGGCTCCCCGGAGCCGAGGGTGAGCGAGATGTTCTCCCAGCCCGCCTGCGACACCAGGTAGACGGCCAGCACCAGCATCACCACGTAGACCGCCGGTCCCGCCCAGTCGATGAAGCGGCGGATCGACTCCATGCCCCGCCAGAACAGCGCGGCCTGCGCGACCCAGAGGATCGCGTAGGAGAGGTAGCCCAGGGCCGAGAGGCCGAGGAACGACGCCTCGGGCGTGTTCAGGGCGGCCATGCCCGGGAAGAACTTGAGGAAGACGATGTTCAGCGACTGCGCCGCCAGGTAGGTCTGCACGCCGTACCAGGCGATCGCGATCAGTCCGCGGATGATCGCCGGGATGTTCGCGCCGCGGATGCCGAAGATCGCGCGGTTGATGACGGGGTAGGGCACGCCGGTGACCTGGCTGGGCTTGGCGACGAGGTTGCAGAAGACCTGCACGATCACGATGCCCACCACCAGGGCGACGAGCACCTGCCAGCCGGCCAGGCCCAGCGCGAAGAGCGAGCCCGCGGTCACGTACCCGCCGACGCTGTGCACGTCCGACATCCAGAACGCGAAGATGTTGTAGCTCGACCAGCGCTGCTTCCGGAGCGGGGCGAGGTCCTCGTTGGAGAGGCGGTCGTCGTAGCCGGCGCTCGCCGCGGCGGCGGGATCCGGATCGACGGGGGGAGCGGTGACTCGGGGTGCGGTGACGCGGTCGGACATGGGTGGATCCACCTCTCGGGCGGTCGTGCGCAGAGCGGCACGGAGCGGATGTGTCAGGGTGGTCGGGACGTCCGGCCGAGGAGGCGGGGCGTCGCGGAGAGTGTTCCGAGTGAAGTGATCACTTCACCCGGGCCACGCTACGAGTCGGGAGGCCGCCGCTCGTTTCGGCTCCGTTACGGCTGTGTGACGATCCGCGAGAGGGGACGGGCCATGCCCTCCGACGACACCGCGCCCGACGAGGCGGCCGCCCGGGCGATCGCGGACGGGGCCGGACTCGGCGCCCGGCTGCGGGAGCTGCGGCTCTCGGCGGGCCTGTCGCTGAAGGCACTCGCCGGGCGACTCGGCATCTCCGTGAGCGCCGTCTCGCAGATCGAGCGCGGAGCGATGCAGCCCTCGGTCGGCCGGCTGATCGCCCTCGTGGACGCGCTGGGGGTCCCGCTGTCCGCCGTGTTCGACCAGGGCGCGTCGGCGCCGGTCGAGACCGCGGTCGTCCGGGCGCGCGAGTCGGCGCCCGTGGCGCTCGAGGGCGGAGTGCTGTTCCGCCGTCTGGCGCCGCGTCCGCTGGACGCCGTCGACTTCTTCGAGTCGACCTACCCGCCGGGCTCGACCTCGACGGCGCACCGGCAGCTGCTCCGCCACGACGGGTTCGAGATGGGGACGGTGACGCTCGGAGAGCTGACGGTCGAGTTCGAGGACGAGTCGGTCGTCCTCGGGCCGGGCGACGCCATCACGTTCCCGTGCGAGCGGCCGCACCGCATGGTCAACACGGGCTCGACCACGGCGATCGCGACCTGGCTGATCGTCCACCGCTGACACCGCGCCGGTGCTTCGTGCCGGACCCCTGGCGGCACCACCTGCGTATGGGACCCTGGTCCTCGCTCCTCCACAACCGGCGGACGACCGTCTCCTGTCCACACCCCGGTCGGGATCGGGGCGCGGCGGGCCCTCGGTGTCGGTACCGCCTGGTGGGCTGGTCTCCTCGACCGAGGGGTGCGGAACGTGGAGGAGCGGATGGACGGCAGGAACGACGAGGGGTGCCCGCGCTGGTGCGCGGGCGAGCACGACGAGCTGGTCGCGGCGGGGGAGCGGCTGCACCGCTCCGCGGCGAGCTCGCTCCCGGTGGTGCTCTGGGCGGGCCGAGACGGGGCCGCGGGCGCGACGGTGCACGTCTCCCTGTGCCGCCCGGGGGAGTCGGGGGAGGACAGGCTCCGCCTGGAGGCCGACGGGCTCGGCGAGGTCGACCTCGATCTCAGCTCGGGGTCGCGGCTGGCCGGCGCGGTGCTCCGGCTACTCGGCGCCTCGTGAGGTGCGCGGCGGATCGGGCGGCAGGAGGTCCGTCAGCTCGATCTCGAGCGCCTCGCAGAGCGCGAGGAGGGTGTGCAGCGTGGGGTTCGCAGGCGAGCCGGGCTTCGACTCGCCCTTCTCGAACTTCTGGTAGGTGTAGCCCGCGAGCCCGGCCGCGTGGGCGATCCGCTCCTGGCTGGCGCCCTTGGCGATGCGGGCCCGGTGCATGTTGGTGCCGAGCTCGCGGGCGTAGGTCGCCCAGTCGCGCTCGGGAGTGGGTGTCGACATGCCCGCCAGCTTCGGAGAAGTTCGGCCACGGGTCAGCCATACACGGATGGGAAATTCCCGGTGGTCATACCCGGGTGACCACCGGCGGCGCCTCCGGAGCCCCGAGGGCCCCGCGACGGCAGCGCCTAGTATGGCCGGGTGCCAGTGAACCCCGAACTCGTCGGGCGCGTCTTCGCGCCCACGGAGCCCTATCAGGTGGGGCGCGAGAAGGTGCGCGAGTTCGCCCGCGCCGTCTCCGCGACCTCCCCCCTGCACCACGACGTCGAGGCCGCCCGCGCCGCCGGGCACCCCGACCTCGTCGCTCCGCCCACCTTCGCCGTCGTCGTGCAGGAGTTCACGCTCCAGCAGCTGCTCGCCGAGCCCGACGGCGGGATCGACTTCAGCCGCGTCGTGCACGGAGACCAGCGCTTCGTGCTGTCCCGTCCGGTCGTCGCCGGCGACGAGCTGACCGCGACCCTCTCGGTCGCCGCCATCAAGAAGCTCGGCGCCCACTCGATGGTCACCACCGAGTCCCGCATGGTCGACGCGAGCGGCGAGCACGTCGTCACCGCGATCTCGACCCTCGTGGTCAGGGGAGACGAATGAGCACCGCACTGCCCGCTCTCGCCGAGCTGAGCGTCGGCCAGGTCGTCGCCGAGAGCCGCTTCACGATCGACCGCGGCACCCTGGTGCGCTACGCGGGCGCCTCGGGCGACTTCAACCCCATCCACTACCGCGACGACGTCGCCGCCGAGGTCGGCCTGCCCGGCGTGCTCGCGCACGGCATGCTCACGATGGGCACCGCGGTGCAGGTCGTCGTCGACTGGGTCGGGGACCCCGGACGCGTGGTCGACTACCAGGTGCGCTTCACCCGCCCCGTCGTGGTGGACCCGCGCGACGGCGCCGCGATCGACGTGGTCGCCAGGATCGGTGCTGTGAACGCCGAGGAGGGCTGGGTCCGCGTCGACCTCGCCGTCTCGGTCGAGGGCCAGTCCGTCCTCGGCAAGGCCCAGGCGCGGGTCCGACTCGCGTGAGCTCCGCGCCGCTGCTCTCCGCCCTGACCACCCTCCGCGTCGGCGGACCCGCCGAGCGCCTCGTCGAGCCCGCCACCGAGGCGGAGCTGGTCGAGACGCTCGTCGGCCTGTGGTCGGAGGACGAGCCGTGGCTGCTGCTCGGCGGCGGCTCCAACCTCCTCGTGGGCGACGACGGGGTCGAGGGCACGGTCGTGCGCGTGCGCACCACCGGCGTCGAGCGGCTCCCCTCCGACGAGCCGGGGCGCGTGCTCCTGCGGGTGCAGGCGGGCGAGTCGTGGGACGGCCTCGTCGCGACGACGGTGGAGCGCGGCTGGGCGGGCCTCGAGGCCCTCAGCGGCATCCCCGGCACGGTCGGTGCGTCGCCGGTGCAGAACATCGGCGCCTACGGCCAGGAGCTCTCGGACACGCTGGTCGCGGTCGACTTCCTCGACGAGGGCGCCCGCGAGCCCGTCCGGCTGACGGCGGAGGAGCTGCAGTTCGCCTACCGCACCTCCGTGATCAAGCAGGGCCGCCGGGGCGCGGTGCTGGCCGTCGAGTTCGCGCTCGAGGAGGTCGGCGCCGAGGGCGACGGCACTCCCGTCGCCTACGGTCAGCTGGCGTCGGCGCTCGGAGTCGCGCTCGGCGACCGCGTGCCGCTCGCGCGGGTGCGCGAGACCGTGCTGGCGCTGCGTGCGGGCAAGGGCATGGTCCTCGATCCGGAGGACCCGGACACCGCGAGCGCCGGCTCCTTCTTCACCAACCCCCTCGTCACGAGCGCGTTCGCCGACTCCCTGCCGCCCGAGGCGCCGCGCTGGCCGGTCGAGCCGACGGCGGAGGCGCCCGTCATCACCCCGCTCGCCGCGGTCGAGGCAGGAGCGCCCGTCGGGCTGCCCGTGCCTCCCCGCGCCGACGGCCTGGTGAAGCTCAGCGCCGCGTGGCTGATCGAGCACGCCGGCGTCTCGCGCGGTTTCGCCCTGCCCGGCTCGCGGGCCGCCGTGTCGAGCAAGCACACCCTCGCCCTGACCAACCGCGGAGGAGCGACGGCCGAACAGGTCGCCGAGCTCGCCCGGTACGTCCAGGGCCGCGTCCTGGCGGAGTTCGGCGTGCTGCTGCACCCCGAGCCCGTCGTGGTCGGCACCGCGGTCTGAGTCCGCGCGGTCTGCGCGCGCAGGCCCCGCGCTCGCGGGGACGCGCGCCCTCCGGCCGCGGCCTCCTCCGGCTCAGCTGTCGCGGCGGATCCAGCGGAAGCCGAAGCGGCAGGCGACGAGCCCCACGACGAGCCAGATACCGAGCACCAGCGCGACGCCGCCGAGGTCCCACGACCCGTTCACCTCCGCCTCCTCGAACCCGCTCGGCAGGAACACGGCGCGCATGCCCTGCGCGATCCACTTGAGCGGGAAGACGCTCGCCGTGTTCTGCAGCCAGTCCGGCAGCGTCGTGAACGACAGGTACGACCCCGAGATGAACTGCAGCACGAGCAGCGGCGGCACGATCACGGCGGTCGCGCTCTTGCCCGAGCGGGGCAGCGCGGAGACGGCGATGCCGAGGATGGCCGACGTCGCGACTCCTGCCAGGTAGACCCAGGCGAAGGTCGCCCAGCGCCCGCTGTCGGTGGGCAGCTCGACCGAGAACACCGTCGCCGCGACGAGGAGCAGCAGGGCCGTCTGCGCGAGGCTCGTCACGAGCACCTGGCCGAACTTGCCGATGAAGTAGCTGAAGACCGGCAGCGGTGCCCCCGCGAGGCGCTTGAGCGTGCCGTCGCCGCGCTCGACCGCGATGTCGACGCCCAGGTTCTGGACGCCCGAGAGCAGGATCCCGGCCGCGGCGAGGCCCGGCACGTAGTACTCGGCCATCGGGATGCCCGGGTCCTGCGGGTTCGCCTGCATCACCGCGGTGTCGCCGAACGCGACCGAGAAGATCGTCAGGAGCAGCACCGGGAAGAGGAAGGTGAAGAACACCTGGTCCGGAGCGCGGAAGTACGAGCGGATCTCGTAGCGGGCGCGGGCGAGTCCGAGGCGGACGGTGCGTCCCGGGCCAGTGGAGAGGGTGCGGGGGCGGGTGGCGACGGCGGTCACGCGGGCTCTCCGATCAGGTCGACCGCGTCGCGGTCCTCGCGGATGAGGTCGAGGTAGATGTCCTCGAGGCTGGGGCGGACGACCTCGAGCGCCGTCGGCTCCCCGATCCGGGCGTGCAGCTCGGCGACGGTCCGGGCGGGCTCGGTGGTGCGCAGCCGGTGCAGCACGCCGTCCTCGCGCCACTGCACGATCGGGACGCGCGCCTCGTCCCCTCCGATCGCGCTCATCGGGCCGATGGCCAGGAGCCGCCCGCCGGAGATCACGGCGGCGCGGTCGCCGAGGCGGGCGGCCTCGTCGAGGTAGTGGGTGGTGAGCAGGATGGTCGTGCCCTCGCTCTTGAGCAGAGCGATCAGGTCCCAGAAGGAGTGGCGGGCCTCGGGGTCGAATCCCGTGGTGGGCTCGTCGAGGAACACCAGCTCGGGACGGCCGATGATGCCGAGGGCGACGTCGACACGGCGGCGCTGGCCGCCGGAGAGGCGCCCGATGCGCGAGCGGGCCTTGGACGTCAGCCCGACGGCCTCGATGGTCTCGTCGACGTCGCGCGGTCGCGGATAGAGGCTGGCGAAGTGCGCGATCTGCTCGCGGACCGTCGCGTTGCCGGACTCGCCGCTGGACTGCAGGACGATCCCCAGACGCGCCTTCCACGCCAGGTCGCCGTGGCGCGGGTCGACCCCGAGCACCGACACCTCGCCGCCGGAGCGGTCGCGGTAGCCCTCGAGGATCTCGATGGTCGTCGACTTCCCGGCGCCGTTCGGGCCGAGGAGCGCGAAGGTCTCGCCCCGGTGGATGTCGAAGGAGACTCCCGCGACCGCCGGAGCGCCCCCGTAGTCCTTCCGCAGGTCGCGGACTCGGACGGCGTGGTCTTCGCTCATCGTCACAGCGTGCCCTGTCGCACCCCTCCGGCGACAGTGATCCCCGATTTCCGCCTCCCTCTTGCCCTCCCCGCCCCGAGATGCCAGGCACCCCTCACCTGTCGGACAGGCGCGTCGCAGTACCCGCCGGTCACCGTGAGGCACGGTCGAGCGGCGACCGGCGATCCGCGTGTCGGCGGATCGTCGTCCGCGCTGCGCATCCCGCTCTCTGCGACGCACCTCGTCGTCGAGCCGGCCGCGGCCTATCGACGACGCAGGAGGAGAGGGGCTAGACGGTGCCGAAGAGCCGCTGCAAGCGGCGCACGCCCTCGAGGAGCGCGTCGTCGCCGAGGGCGTAGGACAGGCGGAGGTAGCCGCTCGGTCCGAAGGCCTCCCCGGGGACGGTGGCGACCTCGGCCTGCTCGAGGATGAGGTCGGCGAGCTCGAGGGAGGTCGTCGGGGTGGTGCCGTTCCACTCGCGGTTCAGCAGCCCGTTCACGTCGGGGTAGACGTAGAACGCGCCGCCGGGGGTGGGGCACTCGATCCCGTCGATCGCGTTCAGCTCGGCGACGATGGTGCGGCGGCGGCGGTCGAAGGCCAGGCGCATCTCCTCGGCCGGCTCCTGCGGGCCGGTGAGGGCGGCGATCGCGGCGCGCTGCGAGATGTTCGAGACGTTGCTCGAGAGGTGCGACTGGAGGTTCGAGGCGCCCTTGATCGCGTCGGCCGGGCCGACCATCCATCCGACGCGCCAGCCGGTCATCGCGTAGGTCTTCGCGACGCCGTTGACGAGGATCGTCCGGTCGCGCAGGGCCGGCACCGCCTCGACGATCGAGGTCGCGTGCTCGAGCGGGCTCGCGTCGTCCTGGTCGCCGGTGGAGTAGACGAGGTTCTGGTAGATCTCGTCGGCGATGATCCAGAGGCCGTGCTCCTCGGCCCACTCGCCGATCTCGCGGGTCTGCTCGGCCGAGTAGACGGCGCCGGTGGGGTTGGAGGGGGAGACGAACAGGAGCACCTTGGTGCGCTCGGTGCGCGCGGCCTCCAGCTGCTCGACCGTGACCAGGTAGCCCTGGTCGGCGCCCGCGAACACGTCCACCTGCACGCCGCCGGCGAGCTTGATCGCCTCGGGGTAGGTGGTCCAGTACGGGGTCGGCACCAGCACCTCGTCGCCGTCGTCGAGGAGGGTCTGGAAGGCCTGGTAGACGGCCTGCTTGCCGCCGTTGGTGACCACGACCTGCGAGGGGTCGACGGCCCATCCGGAGTCGCGCGCCGTCTTCTCCGCGATGGCCGCGCGGAGGTCGGGGAGGCCCGCCGCGGGGGTGTAGCGGTAGTTCCTCGGGTCGAGCACGGCGGCCGAGGCGGCCTCGACGATGTGCTCGGGAGTGAGGAAGTCGGGCTCGCCGGCGGCGTAGGAGACGACCGGGCGGCCCTGGGCCTGGAGGGCCTTCGCCTTGGCGTCGACCTTCAGAGTGGCGGACTCGGCGATGGCGGCGATGCGGGCGGAGATGCGCGTGGTGGAGGACACGACGGCCAGCGTATCCTGCGCGCGCACGGGGCTCCGAGGCCCCCCGCCGCTCGGCTGGACACGCCCAGCGGGTCCACGTACACTCGTCCGAGGTAGTCGATCTCTGCCCTCATCCACAGCGCCCGCGAGGGTCGTGGCGGTGGGGCGGCGGGTCGGTCTCCTCCTCGGATGCTCGCAACGGCATCCATAGGGCGGTGGCTCAATTGGTAGAGCAGCGGTCTCCAAAACCGCAGGTTGCAGGTTCGAGCCCTGTCCGCCCTGCACATCGATGCCCGTCGCACGCGGTCCCCGCGACGCTGCGGTCATCGGTCCAGGGCCGCCCATGACGGGCGGTCGGCCACACCGGAGGTTCCGGTGCGGGAAAGGTGCGTGCAGGTGGCCGGGAAAGCAGTCGACGAGCCGAGCGAGGACGTCGTCGCGATCGCCAATCAGCAGCGAGCCGCGCGGCGCAACCCGTTCGCGCGCATCGCCCTCTTCATCCGGCAGGTCATCGCCGAGCTGAAGAAGGTCGTGACGCCCACCCGCAAGGAGCTGGGCAACTACGTCGTGGTCGTGCTGATCTTCGTCGTCATCATGATGGCGCTGGTGTCCTTCCTCGACTGGGTGTTCGCCCTGGCCGTGACGTACGTGTTCGGCACACCCGCCGCCTGACCCGAGAGCATCCGGGCCGCGCGAGCGGAGGGTGCCGGCGACAGCGGGACGCGCCCCGAGGGGCGCGACCGATCGATCGAGAGAGAGTTGTGACGAGTGTCTGACAGAAACCGCGACGACGTCGACTGGGCGACGGCTGCCGAGCAGTCGTCGGAGGTCGAGGAGGAGCAGGAGGGCGACGTCCAGTCGCAGGCTGAGGACGCCGTCGAGCCCGCCGAGCAGGGTGCGCTGAGCATCATCGACGAGAACGAGTCCGAGGACGACCTCGCCTCCGACCTCGAGGCAGCGCTGGACGCCATCGGCTCCGTCGACGACCCCGAGGCCGACTCCGCGGTCGACGAGGCCGCGCACATCGACACCGTCGAGGAGGCCGAAGCGGCCCTCGAGGCCGTCGAGGACGAGGCCGAGGTCGCCGCCGAGGACGCCGAGTCCGCCGGTGAGGACCTCGCCGACATCGACCCGTACGAGGCCTTCCGCACCGAGCTGCGCGGCAAGCCGGGCAAGTGGTACGTCATCCACTCCTACGCCGGCTTCGAGAAGCGCGTGAAGTCGAACATCGAGAACCGCAAGGTCTCGCTCGAGGCCGAGGACTACATCTTCGAGGTCCAGGTCCCGATGGAGGACGTGGTCGAGATCAAGAACGGCCAGCGCAAGATGGTCACCCGCGTGCGCATCCCCGGCTACGTGCTGGTGCGCATGGACCTCAACGAGGACTCGTGGTCGGTCGTCCGCCACACGCCGGGCGTCACCGGCTTCGTGGGCAACGCCCACAACCCGACCCCGCTGCGCTTCGAGGAGGCCTTCACGATGCTGAAGAGCCTCGTCGAGATCAAGGACGTCGCCCCCTCGAAGACCTCCGGCGCCAAGGGCCAGAAGCAGGCCCAGCGCGTGCTGCCCGCCGAGGTCGACTTCGAGATCGGCGAGACCATCACCATCAAGGAGGGCTCGTTCGCGGGTCTTCCCGGCTCGATCAGCGAGATCAAGCCCGAGAGCGGCAAGCTCACCGTGCTCGTCTCGCTCTTCGAGCGCGAGACCCCGGTCGAGCTGTCGTTCGACCAGGTCACCAAGCTCTGACGCGTCGCCTCCGCGCCGCGTGAACGCCCCCTCCGCACGTCGGAGGGGGCGTTCGCCGTTCCGGGCGGCGCCCCCTCCGGCACCGCCCCACGCGCCCCCGGGCGTCGGCACCTCCTCCGCCCTGTCGGGGGTGGCCCCGCTCGTGTAAGCTCGTACGGGTTTTCGTGTCGGCGCCCGCCTCTGTGCGCGCCGGACGACCCTCCTCCACCGCGATCCGGCACCGTCGGATGCGCGGGAGAGCGGCCGGGAGCCCCCGACCGCTCGAACCCTGAGAAAAGGAATCAGAATGGCCCCCAAGAAGAAGGTCACCGGCCTGATCAAGCTCCAGATCAAGGCCGGCGCGGCCAACCCCGCGCCCCCGATCGGTCCGGCGCTCGGTCAGCACGGCGTCAACATCATGGAGTTCTGCAAGGCGTACAACGCGCAGACCGAGTCGCAGCGCGGCAACGTCATCCCCGTCGAGATCACCGTCTACGAGGACCGCTCGTTCACCTTCGTGCTGAAGACCCCGCCCGCGGCGGAGCTCATCAAGAAGGCCGCCGGCGTCGCCAAGGGCTCCTCGACCCCGCACACCGTGAAGGTCGCGAAGCTCACCCAGGCGCAGGTCCGCGAGATCGCCGAGGCGAAGCAGGTCGACCTTAACGCCAACGACATCGACGCCGCCGCGAAGATCATCGCCGGCACCGCCCGCTCGATGGGCATCACGGTCGAGTAGCGCGACGCGCTGCTCGACGGCGGGAGCGACGCGCCCACCGGCGCGGACCCACCGCGGAAGCCTCGAGAACCCGACGGCGGCCCCTCAGCGGGGTCGCGCGCCCGGTCCGGAAGCGCCTCCGCAGGACCTCTCCGCCTCCCGCGAGCAGCAGTCACGGCCGCGATCGCGGCACCACCAGAACTCCATCACCCCCGTGGGAGAGCCCGCCAGGCTCTAGAACCACATTCTCGTTTCAAGGAGAAACAACATGGCACAGAAGTCGAAGGCCTACCGGGCCGCCGCGGCCAAGCTCGAAGAGGGCAAGTTCTACACGGCCGACGAGGCCGTCGCGCTTGCCCGCGAGACCGGTTCCGCCAAGTTCAACAGCACCGTCGAGGTCGCCCTCAAGCTCGGTGTCGACCCCCGCAAGGCCGACCAGATGGTCCGCGGCACGGTCATCCTGCCCCACGGCACGGGCAAGACCGCCCGCGTCATCGTGTTCGCGACCGGTCCGGCCGCCGAGGCCGCGCTGGCCGCCGGTGCCGACGAGGTCGGCGGCGCCGAGCTCATCGAGAAGGTCGCGGGCGGGTACACCTCGTTCGACTCCGCCGTCTCGACCCCGGAGCTCATGGGCCAGGTCGGCCGTCTCGGAAAGGTGCTCGGCCCCCGCGGCCTCATGCCCAACCCGAAGACCGGCACCGTGACCCCGGACGTGGCGAAGGCCGTGACCGAGATCAAGGGCGGAAAGATCGAGTTCCGCGTCGACAAGCACGCCAACGTGCACCTCGTCGTGGGCAAGGCCGCGTTCACCGAGGAGCAGCTCCAGGAGAACTTCAAGACCGCGCTCGACGAGATCCTCCGCCTCAAGCCGTCCTCCTCGAAGGGCCGCTACATCCAGAAGGCCGCCGTCTCGACGACCTTCGGCCCCGGCATCCCGCTGGACGTCAACGTCCTGGCCTGAGCCGAGCATGCACTGACGTGAGGAGGGGGTCCGCTTCGGCGGGCCCCCTCCTTCGTCGTCCCGGCATACTGGACCGGTGATCCGCCGCTCCACTCCGTCGCGTCTCCCGTGACCGTCCGCCGCGCATCGGCCGCCGATGCCGAGGCCCTGGCCGAGCTGGCCGCCGCGACCTTCCCGCTGGCCTGCCCGCCGCACACCACCGCGGAGGCGAAGGCCGAGTTCGTGCGCACCGTGCTCTCGGTCGAGCGCTTCCGCGACCACCTCGCCGATCCGCTCCGCTCGCTCCTGGTCGACGACGACTCCGGCGCGCTGACCGGCTACGCGATGCTCGTGCGCGGGGAGCCCGCCGACGCCGACGTCGTCGCGGCGATCCGGCTGCGTCCGACCGTCGAGCTCAGCAAGTTCTACCTCCTGCCCGGCCGGCACGGCTCCGGAGCGGCGGCCGCGCTGATGGCCGCGACCCTCGAGGAGGCGCGGGCACACGGTGCCGCGGGCGTCTGGCTCGGCGTCAACGAGGAGAACGCGCGTGCTCAGCGGTTCTACTCCAAGCACGGCTTCGCGGTCGTCGGCCGCAAGCGCTTCCTCGTCGGCGACCGCTGGGAGGACGACGTCGTCCTCGAGCGCTCTCTCGCCTGACCCTCCCCGCGAGACGCCACCCGGGTACGCGACCCGCTCCGCGCGGCGTAACCGAGTGGCCTCTCGCCGAGGTCAGCCCTCGGAGACGGTGAGGACGATCTTGCCGCGGGTGTGGCCCGTCTCGAGCTGCTCGTGCGCCTCGCAGGCGCGGGCGAGGGGGAAGATGCCGTCGATGAAGACGCGGACGTCGCCCGACTCGAGAAGGCGCGAGACCACGCCGAGGGTCGCCCTGTCGGGAGCGACGCGGTAGGTGGAGGCGCGCACGCCCGCAGCGGCCGCCTCCTCGAAGAACCCGGGCCAGCTCCCGGTGGGCGCGTTCACGATCAGGCCCCCGGGGCGGAGGACCCTCAGCGAGCGCGAGCCCGTGTCGTCGTGGACGTTGCCGACCAGATCGATGACCACGTCGACGCCGGACAGCAGCTCGTCGAAGCGCTCGGCGGTGTGGTCGATCACCTGCGCGGCGCCGAGCTCGTGCAGCCACTGCAGGTTGCGGGTTGAGCCGGTCGCGACCACCGAGGCGCCGAAGTAGGCGGCGAACTGCACCGCGAAGTGGCCGACTCCGCCCGACCCGGCATGGATGAGGATCCGCTGACCCTCGTGCGCCTTGGCGAGCTCGACGACCATGCCCCAGGCGGTGAGCGCCGCGAGCGGGACGCCGGCCGCTTCGACATGGGAGAGCGTCGACGGCTTCCGCGCGATGGAGACGCTCGGCACGCTGACGTACTCCGCGTAGGAGCCCGAGTAGCGCGGCACCATGACGAAGCCGTAGACCTCGTCGCCCGGCCGCAGCGGATGCGCCGGGTAGGGGCTCGAGACGACGACGCCCGAGAAGTCGTGGCCGAGGACCGCAGGGTAGGAGGCGATCTGCGAGGCGACCCCCTGGCCCGCGCGCGTCTTCGCGTCGAGCGGGTTCACGCCGGCCGCGACCACCTTCACGGTGAACTCGGCGTTGATGGCGGAGGGTGTCGGCACGGTCGCCAGGTGCAGGGCGGAGGCGTCGCCCGGCGCGTCGATCACCGCCGCCGTCATCGTGTCGGGGAGGACGACCTCCTCCGGGATCTCGCCGATCGCGAGGCCGTGCCCGAGCGCGCTGGTGTGCATCGTCGCCTTTCCTGTCGCTGAGGCGTGCGGGTGGAGCGTGCCGAGGACGTCGCCCCCGATCCCCGCATCCGACGCCGCGACCAGTCAATCGAGGCAATGAGTCGGCGCTGTTACGGGGGTGTCACCCTCGGGAGAAGATTGGCGCGCGGAGCCGCGGGCGCCCGGTCTGGCACGATGAGGGGATGCGACGCCGACGTACCCTGCTGGTCGGCGGTGCCCTCCTTGTCCTGGCCGGGCTCGTGGTCCTCCTGGCCGCCCGGATCAGCATCGGCACCAGCCGCTGGGTCTACGTCAGCGAGATGGGCGCGCCGGACCTGCCGACGGCGGGCGCCTTCGAGGCCGCCCTTCTGCTCGTGGCGGCCGGCGGTGCGCTGATCGCCGCGGGCGCCTGGCCCGTGCGCGCCCGCCTGCTGCCCGCCCTCCGCCCGGCGGGCGCGATCCTCCTGGCGGCCGCCTGCTTCGCGCTCGCCTCGCAGGTGACCTGCACGGCGGGCTGCCCGCTGCCGGTCGGGCCGGCCTTCCGCTGGCAGGACCTCATCCACACCTCGGCCGCCGTGCTCGGCTTCGGGGCCGCCTGCGCCGCGATGCTCCAGCTGGCGACCGTGCGGGGGCGCCCTGCGGTCGCGCGGCTCTCGCTCGCCGCCGGGATCTCGGTGGCGGTCGTCGCCGGGACGGGCGGGATCCTGTCGCTCCTGCGCGTGTGGCTGCGGCTCGGCGGCACGCTCGAATTCGTGGCGACGGCGATCGCAGTGCTCTGGCTCGCGTTCGTCGGCCTGGTGCTCGCGCTCGAGGACCTCAGCGCTGAGCGAGCCAGCCGCGGACGTGCCCGCGGATCCGGTCCTGCTGAGCGGCGAAGCCCTCCTCCCGCGACGGCACCCGCTCGCAGTCCGCATCCGGAAGAGCCCTAGCCCACGCCTCCGCGACCTCGACCGGGTGCACGGGGTCGCGCTCGGCCGCGATCACCAGGGTGCGCGCGATGACCTCGCCCAGCTCTCCGGAGTCGCGGTAGGCGGCGTTCCGCGGGATCTGGGCGAGCCGGACGGCGCGCTCGGCCGCGCGCGGGGAGCGGAACTGCAGCGTCAGCGCCTCCGCCGACGCGGGGGACACCTCGGCGGCGCGCGCGAACAGGCCCGAGGCGCGGAACATCCGCTCGCCGCGCTTCGCGCCGTGGTCGTGCAGCAGCTGCGCGATGACGGGGAACACGGTGAGGTTCTCGGGCAGCGGCTCGGCGGTGAAGGCGGGACGCACGAAGACGGCGCGGTCGATCGGCAGCACGCGTCGGACCGCGAGGCGCAGGGCGATCGCGGCGCCCATCGAGATGCCGAGCACCGTGAGCGGCTTGTGCGCGGCTCCGGCGCGCACGACCTCCTCCGTCACCTCGTCGGCGAGCGCCTCGAGGGCGAAGTCGCCGGGCGCGCCGATCAGCTCGGAGGCGCCGTGGGCGCGGACGTCCGGAGCGATGACCTCGCTGCCGGCGGGGAGGGCGGAGCGCAGCAGCCCCAGCGGCTGGGAGCGGTCGCCGCCCAGGCCGTGCAGGAGGAGGACCGTCACCGGGCGCGCGTCCGCTCGTGCAGCTCGGCCATCAGCATCCCCGCCAGCCGCACGAGGATGTGGATCTCGTCCTCGTCGCGGTCGACCCAGCGGGAGTTCGGCTCGCCCTCGATCGGCACGAAGTCGCGGTGCTGCTCCCAGACGACGAGCGTGCGCTCGGCGCCGAGGACGTACTGCTGCCAGAAGACCTGCCGCAGGTAGTGGCGCGGGATGCTCCGCCACGGCTTCGTCGTGGTCTTGATCTCGCAGAGCTCGAGCCGGCCGTCCTCGCGGAGGCCGATGCCGTCGGGCGTGGCGAGGTGGCGCCGCTCCTGGCTCGCGTGGAAGAGGGTGCTGCTGGGCTCGATCGCGTGCTCGCTCCGCACCCAGGCGGCGATCTCGGGCTCGCGGGCGCGGCCGTGGTCGGTGAAGGCGTTGCCGCCGAAGCCGGTGCCGTAGAGCTTGTCGAGCGCTGCCTTGCCGATCGCGGCGGGGGAGGAGAGGCGGGCGACGTCGGTCGCCGTGATGCCGCGCGAGCGGGCGCGGAGCCAGGCGACGCGGTCCGAGGAGTCGGCGACGACCCTCCGGAGGTGCGGGGGCTCGGCGTCCGTGAAGACGGGCTGCGTCTCCCAGGGGAAGGAGAGCTGCAGGTCGGGCACCGATTCATTCTCTGCCCCCTGCGGCGCCCGGTCGAATCGGCACGCCGACCCGCGGCGTCTCACCGGGGCGGGACGGCTCGCGCCGGCGGCTCAGGCGTCGAGGAAGGCGTCGACGTGCGCGGGGGAGAGGAGGTGGCGCCGGACCATCAGGGCGGCACCGCGGACGCCTCCGCCCTGGGCCGCGGCCTGCACGATGTCGAGCGCGCGGGTCGCCAGGGGGAGGGAGCGGCGGTAGACGACCTCGCGGACCCCGGCGAGGACCTCGTGGCTGGCCTGGGCGATGCTGCCGCCGACGACGATGACGGACGGGTTCAGGAGGTTCACGCAGGTGGCGAGCACCTCGCCGATGTCGCGGCCCGCGGCGCGCGTGAGCTCGACGGTGGTGGGGTCCCCGCCGGTCAGCAGGGTGACGACGTCGGAGGTGCTGGCGGCGTCGATCCCGGACTCGGTCAGGCGGCGGGCGATCGCCGAGCCGCTCGCGATCGCCTCGAGGTCGGCCTCGCCGCGGTCGCCGGGGACCTGCACGTGGCCCAGGTCTCCCGCCGCTCCGAGGGCTCCGCGCTGCAGGGCCCCGCCGCTGACGATCCCGGCTCCGATGCCGGTGGAGACCTTCACGTAGAGGAGGTCGTCGACGTCGGCGTAGTGGTCGGCGTGCTCGCCGAGCGCCAGCAGGTTCACGTCGTTGTCGACGAGGACGGGCACGGGGAGGCGGCGGCCGACGAACTCCGGGATGTCGAAGCGGTCCCAGCCGGGCATGATCGGCGGCTTCACCGGGCGGCCCGTCGCGTGCTCGACGGGTCCGGGGACGCCGACGCCGACTCCCGCGAGCGGGCCGGCCGCCGGAGTCCGGCCGAGCAGGGCCGCGGCGACGTCGAGGGCGTGGCCGAGGACGGCGAGGGGGCCGTCGGCGATGGCGATGCTCTCGCGGCGGCGGGCGAGGACCGTGCCGTCGAGGTCGGTCAGGGCGACGACGGCGTGCGCGGCACCCAGGTCGACGGCGAGGAGGCTGCGCGCCCGCGGGTCGAAGGCCACGCGGGCGGCGGGACGGCCGCCGGAGGAGGGGGCGTCGTCCTGCCGGGCGACCAGGCCGGAGGCGGTGAGGACGTCGAGCTGGGCGGAGACGGCCGCACGCGGCAGGCCCGTCTCGGCGACCACGTCGGCCCGCGTCCGGGGCGCCCCGTCGGCCAGCAGGAGCAGCAGCTCGCCGACCGCGCTGACGGTGATGCGGCGGCGCGGGGACATGGCCAGAGTCAACCACAGCGCCCGTGCTTCTGTGCGGCGGGTGCCCGACTTGGCGGGCGCGCAGGGCTAGTTTTGCTTGTCCGTGAGCAAAAGTCCGCGTAGGGTTCGAGGCACACCTTCCGATGCGATCAGGAGCCCCACCGGTGGCCACACCCCCAGACCTCTCTGTCCAGCTGTACTCGGTGCGCGAGCCGCTCGCGGCCGATCTGCCCGCCACCCTCGACCGCCTCGCGGCGATCGGCTTCACCACGGTCGAGCTCTTCGGGTTCGTCGACCTGGCCGACGCCTACCGCGCGGCGCTCCCGGCCAGCGGACTGCGCGCTCCCAGCGCCCACGCGCGCCTCCTCGGCCCGCAGGGCGACGCCACCGTCGACGAGATCCTCGACACGGCCGCCTCGCTCGGCGTCGAGACCGTGATCGACCCCTTCGTCGACCCGACCCGCTGGACCACCGCGGACGACGTCGCCCGCATCGCCGACGAGCTGAACGGGCTGGTCGACTCCGCCGCGGCCCGCGGCCTGGTGCTCGGCTACCACAACCACGCCTTCGAGTTCGAGAACCGCGTCGACGGCCGCAGCGCCTTCGAGCACCTCGCGGGCCTGCTCGACCCGCGCATGGTCCTCGAGCTCGACACCTACTGGGCGGCCGTCGGCGGCGACGACCCGGTCGAGGTGCTCGGACGCCTCGGCGACCAGGTGCGTTTCCTGCACGTGAAGGACGGCCCGATCTCGGCCGACACCCAGGAGCAGCTGCCTGCGGGCGAGGGCGCGATGGACGTCCCGGCGATCCTCGCCGCCGCTCCGCAGGCCCTGCCCGTGCTGGAGTTCGACGCCTACGCCGGCGACATCTTCAAGGGCCTGGAGTCGGCCCACCGCTACGTCTCGGGGCTCGGCGCATGAGCGGCACCGGCCGCGTGGGCGTGGGCGTCATCGGCGCCGGCAACATCAGCACCCAGTACCTGACCAACCTCACCGTCTTCCCCGACCTCGAGGTGCTCTTCGTCGCCGACATCGACCTCGAGCGGGCGAGGACCCAGGCCGAGGCCTTCGGCGTCCCCGCCTCCGGCACCGTCGAGGAGCTCCTCGCGCACGAGGGCGTCGAGATCGTCGTGAACCTCACGATCCCGGCCGCGCACGTCGAGGTCGCGCGCCGCGCGGTCGAGGCGGGCAAGCACGTGTGGACCGAGAAGCCCTTCTCGCTCGACCGCGACAGCGGGATCGAGCTGCTCGCGCTGGCCAAGGAGAAGGGGCTGCGCGTCGCGACCGCTCCCGACACCTTCCTGGGTGCGGGCCTCCAGACGGCGCAGCGCGTGATCGAGAGCGGAGCCATCGGCACGCCGCTCTCGGCCCTCACCCTCTTCCAGGGCCCCGGCCCCGAGTCGTGGCACCCGAACCCGGAGTTCTTCTTCGCCGAGGGCGGTGGACCGCTGCTGGACATGGGCCCGTACTACATCACCACGCTCGTGCAGAACCTCGGCCCCGTCGAGAGCGTCACCGCCGTCTCGTCCCAGGCCCGCGCCACCCGCGTGGTGGGCTCCGGCCCGAAGGAGGGCACCGAGTTCCCGGTGACCATCCCGACGCACATCGGCGGGCTGCTCCGCTTCGAGTCCGGGGCCTCGGCCCAGGGCGTGTGGAGCTTCGAGTCGAGCCTGCCGCGCACCGGCTTCGTCGAGATCAACGGCTCCGAGGGCACCCTCGTCCTCCCCGACCCGAACCAGCACGACGGAGAGATCACCCTGCACCGCCGCGGGTCCGCCGAGCCGGAGGTCATCGCGGCGACCGGCTCGACCGCCTCCCGCGGCACCGGCGTGCTCGAGCTCGCCCGCGCGATCCGGGCCGACCGCCCCGAGGCCGCCTCCGGAGACCTCGCGTACCACGTCACCGACGTGATGCTCTCGCTGCTCGAGGCCGCCGAGACCGGCGAGAAGGTCCTCGTCACCAGCTCCGTGACGCCCCGCCCCGCACTGCCCGAGAGCTGGGACCCGACCGAAGCGACCCTCTCCTGATGCCCGCGCCCCTGCGCGTCGGCGTGCTCGGCGGCGGCTTCATGGCGGCCGTGCACAGCCGCGCGGCCCGCAGCGCCGGAGCGGTGCTCGCCGGAGTCGCCTCCTCCACCCCGGAGAAGGGCGAGCGGGCGGCGGCCGAGCTCGGCGTCGAGCGCGCCTACCCGGACGCCCGGGCCCTGATCGAGGACGAGAGCATCGACCTCGTGCACGTCTGCACCCCGAACGCCACGCACGCCGCACTCGCGCTCGCGGCGATCGAGGCGGGCAAGCACGTGGTGTGCGAGAAGCCGCTCGCCGCGACGCTGCGGGAGGCGGAGTCGCTCGCTGCGGCCGCGTCCTCCGCCGGCGTGGTGGCGACCGTCCCGTTCGCCTACCGCTTCCACCCGATGGTGCGCGAGGCCCGTGCCCGCGTCGCCTCCGGCGAGACCGGCCGCCTGGTCACCGTCCGCGGGAGCTACCTCCAGGACTGGCTGCTGGGCGCCTCCGACGACAACTGGCGCGTCGACGCGGCCGCCGGCGGCCGCTCGCGCGCCTTCGGCGACATCGGCTCGCACCTGGTCGACCTGCTGGAGTTCGTCGCCGGCGACCGGATCGACTCGCTCGCCGCGATCACGAGCACCGTCCACGCCGAGCGCGGCGGCCGCCCGGTGAGCACCGAGGACGTGGCCGGCCTGATCGTCCGGCTCGAGAGCGGCGCCGTCGGCACGCTCCTCGTCTCGCAGGTCACCGCGGGCCACCGCAACGAGCTGGTGCTCGAGGTGTCCGGGCTGGAGGAGTCGCTTCGCTTCGAGCAGGAGCTCCCCGAGACGCTGTGGGTCGGCCGGCGCGACAGCGCCCTGCTGGTGCCGCGCGACGCCTCGATCCTCGCGCCCGATGCGGCCCGGCTCTCGATCGTGCCGAGCGGTCATCCGATGGGCTACCAGGACGCCTTCACGGCGTTCGCCCGCGACACCTACGCCGCCGTGGCGGGCGCCGACGTGGAGGGTCTGCCGACCTTCGCCGACGGCCTCCGCGCGGCGCGCATCACCGAGGCCGTGCTCGACGCGGCCGAGACAGGCGTCTGGGTGACCGTGCCCGCCGCCGACGACCGGACGGAGATCGCCGCATGAGCGACGAGAAGACCTACCCCGCCACCCACCCCGTGACGCTGTTCGCCGGCCAGTGGGCCGATCTGCCCTTCGAGGAGGTCGCCCGACTCGCCGCCGAGTGGGGCTACGACGGACTCGAGATCGCGGCCTCGGGCGACCATCTCGACCTCAAGCGCGCGGACGAGGACGACGCCTACGCCGCCTCGCGTCTGGAGATCCTCGACCGCTACGGCCTCGAGGTCTTCGCCATCTCGAACCACCTCACCGGCCAGGCCGTCTGCGACGACCCGATCGACTTCCGCCACAAGGCACTCGTGCGCGACTACACCTGGGGCGACGGCGACGCGGAGGGGGTGCGGCAGCGCGCCGCCGAGGACATGAAGCGCTCGGCGCGGGTCGCCCGCAAGCTCGGCGTGGACGTGGTCGTCGGCTTCACCGGCTCGAAGATCTGGCCCTACGTGGCGCAGTTCCCGCCGGTCCCGGCCTCCGTCATCGACGAGGGGTACGAGGACTTCGCGACCCGCTGGAACCCGATCCTCGATGAGTTCGACGCGAACGGCGTGGTCTACGCGCACGAGGTGCACCCGTCCGAGATCGCCTACGACTACTGGTCGAGCGTGCGCACCCTCGAGGCGATCGGGCACCGCCCGGCCTTCGGCTTCAACTGGGACCCGTCGCACATGATGTGGCAGGACATCGACCCGGTCGGCTTCATCGTCGACTTCAAGGACCGGATCTACCACGTCGACTGCAAGGACACCCGCCTGCGCCCGAAGAACGGCCGCGCCGGCGTGCTCGGCTCGCACCTGCCGTGGGGCGACCCGCGCCGCGGCTGGGACTTCGTCTCGACGGGGCACGGCGACGTCCCGTGGGAGGACGCGTTCCGGGCGCTGGAGTCGATCGGCTACTCCGGCCCGATCTCCATCGAGTGGGAGGACGCCGGGATGGACCGCCTCCACGGCGCGAAGGAGGCCGTCGGCTTCATCCGCTCGCTGCTCTGGAGGACCCCGACCGCGTCGTTCGACGCCGCGTTCTCGAACCAGTAGCCGCGCGGCTCCCCTCGGCAGGATCCCGCTCCGGTCCGCAGGCCACGACGCCCGCGCCGGATCGGGGTCCCGCAGGCGGGAGAGCGATCAGTCGGCGGCCTTGGCGGCGCGCTCGGACTTGATGCGGGCCTGCTCGCGGCGGACCTCCGCGTAGCGGTTCTGCTCGACGCGCAGCCACTCGGGGACCTCGTCGAGCAGGGCCTGGATCTCGGGAGTGGTCAGCGCCTCGGTGACGCCGCCGCGGGCGAGCCCCGAGATGGAGACGTTCAGCCGGGAGGCGATGACGGAGCGGGGGTGCGGCCCCTCCTCGCGCAGCTGCACGAGCCAGGCGGGCGGGTTCGCGGCGAGCTCGTCGTACTGCTCGCGCGTGATCGCCGACTCCTGGAACTCCTCCGGGGTCGCGGGCAGGTAGACCTGCAGCTTCTTCGCCGCGGTCGCAGCCTTCATCGTCTGTGTCGCCTTGGCCATGCGGCAACCCTACCGGCGCGGCGCGGACCACCTACCCTGAGGGGATGAGCGAGCAGCCCGAGACCGTCGACCCGCAGGCCGCTCCCGAGGCGGAGGGGCGTCCGGAGGGCGGGGCGGACGCGGCGGCTGTCGACGCGTCGGCCGGATCGGGCGCGGTCGGCGCCGGAGCCGGAACCGAGTCGGACGACACCGACGGCGCCTCCGAGGACGGCGACTCCGACGACCTCGACTCCGAGGACAGCGACGCCGGGGACAGCGATGTCGACGACGCCGACTCCGACGACGCCGACTCCGACGCCGAGGACGCCGTCCCCGCCGGCCCCGTGCTCGCCGTCGCCCTCGTGCCCGGCGTCACCCCCACCAAGTGGACCCGCGTCTGGGGCCAGCGCCGCTCCGATCTCCCGCTGCGCATCACCGTCGTCGCCGAGCGCGATCAGGAGCAGGCGCTGCTCGACGGCCGCGCGCAGCTGTCGTTCGTCCGCGGCGACGTCTCCTCCTCCGCCCTCAGCTCCATCCACCTCTACGACGAGCAGCCCGTCGCCGTCGTCGGCCGCGAGCACGTCCTGGCCGCCGCGGAGGAGCTCGACGTCGCCGAGCTGGCCGGCGAGCACCTCCTCCAGGATCCGGAGGACGTGCCGGAGTGGGCCGCGGTCGCCGAGGAGCTCGCGGACGGCTCCCGGCGCCCGCTGCCGCGCATGGCCGGTCTCGACGACGCGGTCGAGCAGGTCGCGGCCGGCGTGGGCGTGCTGATCGTGCCGCAGTCGGTGGCGCGCGTGCACAGCCGCAAGGACGTCACCGCGGTGCCGGTGACCGGCGTCGCTCCCTCCTCCGTCCGCCTCGCCTGGGTGACGGACGACAAGGGCGACGACGTCGAGGACTTCATCGGAGTCGTCCGCGGCCGCAGCGCGAACACCACGCGCGGAACCGCCGCGACGCCGAAGGTCGAGTCGCGGGCGAAGGCCGCCAAGGCGAAGGCGCGGGAGGCGCGCGAGAAGGCGGAGAGTGCCGGCGGCGGCAAGAAGAAGCCGGCCCGCGCCAAGGCGTCCGCGCCGGCGGTGCGGCGCACCCGCAAGCCCCGCGGCCGCTGACCGTGGCCGACGACGCCGACTGGTCGCTCCGCCCCGCCACCGCGGAGGACGCCGCGGCGATCGCCGAGCTGCGCGCGGTCGTCATGCGCCCGTCGCTCGAGACGCTCGACCGCTACGACGAGCACCGCGTGCGGCACCGCTTCCTCGACGGCTACCGGCCCGAGCTCACCCGGGTGATCGAGCTCGACGGCGCCTTCGCCGGGAGCATCGCCGCGCGGGTCGAGCCGGACGCGGTCTGGATCGAGCACTTCTACCTGGCGCCGCACGCACAGGGACGCGGAGTCGGCGGCGCCGTCCTGCGCCGGGTGATGGCGGAGGAGGCGCGGCCGGGTCTGCCCTTCCGGCTCGACGTGCTGAAGCGCAGCGACGCCCGCCGCCTCTACGAGCGGCACGGCTTCCGGTTCGAGCGCGCTCTGGAGTGGGACGACATCCTCGTCGCGCCGCCTGTCTCCTGACCCCTGATCGGGGAGGACGACGGGGCGCGGGCCGCCGCTAGCATGAGCGCGATCCCCTCCGCCGGGTCGGCCGCAGGGCGACCTCCTCCTGGAAGCAGGCACTCCGCCGTGTCCCCGCTCGTTCTGAGGTCCGCCGCCTCCGCGGTCCTCGTCGCCGCCCTGGCGATCACCTCCAGCCCGCTCGCCTCCGCCGCATCGGCGGCCGCGCCGTCGGCCGCCCCCGTCGCCGCATTCGGCGCCGCCTCCGACGCGCCCCGCTCGATCGTGCTCCCCGAGGGGCAGCCTCTCTGGCAGCCCAGCGCCGAGTCCCCCCTGCCCGCCGTGCCGGACGAGGCGCCGAGCGCCGCCCGTGCGAGCGCTGCGGCGTCGATCAGCGGCCGTGTCGTGGTCGAGGAGGCCGACGGCTCGATCGCGACCACCACTCCCCGCGGCGCCCTCCTGAACGTCGAGGTCTGGTCGAGCGAGGCGGGGCTCCTCGGGAACCACTCCGTCGCCGGCGACCTCACCTTCAGCATCGACGGGCTCGCCGCCGGGCAGACCTACTACCTGCTGATCAAGGACAACGCCGACCTGTACGCCGACCTCTGGTCCGGCGGCAGCGCCGTCGCCCGCAGCGCCGAGCCGCTCCAGGCCCCGGCGGCCGGCGTGCAGCTGCGCACCGCACGGCTGGGCTCGCTCGAGGGACGCCTGAGCGGCGTCGCGGGCGACCAGCGCGTCGACATCTGGTACCGCGACCCGGGAACCGACGGCTACTTCCGCACCGGCGAGCTCGACCTGATCACGGGCGGCGACAACCCGTACTCGTTCCAGCAGGTCGTCCCCGGCGACTACCTCGTCCGGGCGTCGAGCCGCGACGACGTGATCGACGACAGCTACTGGGACCACGTCCTCCGCTCGGGCGACGCGGGCGACGTGCGCGTCCCGGTGGGCGGATCGGCCGCCGGGATCGACCTCTCGCTGAGCAGCGACTACCAGCAGTACACCGGCCGCCTCGCCGGATCGGACCGCTACGCGACCTCGGTGGAGGCGACGGGCTACTTCTCCCCGGGCATCCCGGTGCTCTACGTGGCCAGCGGGGCGAACTGGCCGGATGCGCTGAGCGCCGGCCCGGCCGCCGCCGCCCTCGGAGGCGCGCTCCTGCTCACCGATCCCGACCGCCTGCCTCGGGTCGTCTCCGACGAGATCCGCCGCCTCCGCCCGGAGCGGGTCGTGGTCGTCGGCAGCGAGCTGAGCGTGAGCCCCGGGGTCCTCTCCGCGATCCGCTCGATCGTCGGCGGCACCGAGCGCATCGGCGGGACGGACCGCTACGACACCTCCCGCCGGATCGTCGCAGACGCCTTCGGCAGCGGCCCCTACTCGAACATGTTCGTCGCGACCGGCACGAACTTCCCTGACGCCCTGTCGGCCGCGCCGATCGCCGGCTGGCGTGCGCAGCCCGTGCTGCTGGTCGACGGTGCGACCTCGGGCGCCGACTCCGCGACCGCGACCGCGGTGCGCGACCTGGCGCCGGAGCACGTGGAGTTCCTCGGCGGCGACCCCTCGATCCGGGACGCGTACGTGGCGGACTTCGAGCGTCGCGGCCTCGCCCCCTCGGTCTCGAGGATCGCCGGCCGCGACCGCTACGAGACCAGCGTCGAGCTGAACAGCGCCTACCCCCAGTCGCTGCTGCAGGACAGCGTCTTCCTCGCCGCGGGGTCCTCCTTCGCCGACGCCCTCTCGGGAGCGACGACGGCGGCGGCCCTGGGCTCGTCCGTGCTGCTGACCGAGCGCGACTGCGTGCACGACTCGACGCTGCGCTTCCTGGCCTCCAACTCGAAGAACTACGCGTTCCTGCTCGGCGGGGAGCCGACGCTCACCGAGGACGTGGCGAACCTCCGCAACTGCGAGTACGACTTCTGACGACGCGTGATCCCGGGGTCCGGGGCTAGGGTGCGAGCATGCCCACGAGCGATGAGACCTGGACCCTGGCCGAGCACGACGTACCGGTGTACCGCAGCGGTGAGGGCGGCCGCGCGCTGATCCTGATCCACGAGGTCTGGGGGGTCGACGGGCACATCCGCTCGGTCGCCGACCGCTACGCGGCCGAGGGCTACAGCGTCGTCGCCCCCGAGCTCCTGGCCGACAGCGGCCTGCTCGAGCAGCTCGACGAGGAGCAGCGCGCCGACTACGACCACCCGGTGCGGCGCCTGCCGCGCCAGGTCGAGCTGCGCACCTTCTTCGCCCCCGTCTTCACTCCGGAGCACGCGACGCGCACCGTCGCGATCCTCCGCGCCCTCGTCGAGCGGCTCCTGCGCCAGGAGGGCGCGACCAGCGTCTCCGTCACCGGGTTCTGCTACGGCGGCACCTTCTCGTGGGCGCTCGCGCTGGCCGAGCCGCGGCTGGCGGCGGCCGTGCCGTTCTACGGGCACGTCACCGCGTCCGCCGAGGAGCTCGGCGCGCTGCAGGTGCCGGTGCTGGCGTTCCTGGGCGATCAGGACGCTCCCCTCGTCGAGCAGGTGCCGCGCATCCGCGAGGCGACCGAGGGCAAGGACGTCGAGGTCGTCGTCTACCCGGGAGCGGGCCACGCCTTCTTCAACGACGCGAACGAGCAGACCTACCAGGCCGAGGCGGCGACCGACGCCTGGCCGCGGGCGCTCGCGTTCCTCGGAGCGCACGCGGGCTGAGCGGGCTGTGCGGGATCAGCGGGTGAGGATCCACGCCGACAGGTAGCTGCGCGAGTCGGCGCTGTCGATCGAGGAGTCCGGCAGGCGCTCCGCCCGCGCGAGAGCCGCGGCCGGGTCGCTGGTCGCCTGCAGCATCAGCACGTAGTCGGTGAGCGGCGCGCCTGGGGCTCCGGCCACGAGCTCGTCGACCCGCGAGGGGTCGGGGAGGAACGCGGTCGACGGCGGCATCGGGATCAGCTCGATCCCCAGCAGCGCCGAGGGTGTCGCGTCGAAGAAGGTGGCGTAGTCGCGCTTGCCGCCCCAGTTGATCGCGACGAACGGCGCTTCGAAGCCGACCGGCGTCTCCGGGCTCAGCCACAGGTCTGCGGCCGCCTGCGTCTCGAGGGAGAGCAGCCAGCGCGCCTCCTCGAGCAGCGGCGCGTTCCCGGAGGCGGCGGCCCAGAGGGCGAGGCCGTTCCAGGCGTTGACCGCCTCGGACACCGACTCCTGGTCGTTGCCGTCGCGGGCCGGAGCGAGCCCCGAGGCCCAGGAGTGGCCGCGGTACACGTCGAACACGCGCAGCCGCGGGAACTCGGCGGTGTCGACGGGAGAGGCGAGATCCAGGGCGAGCAGGTCCGCGACGGTCCGGTACCGCTCGAGGAGGGACGGGTCCTCGGCGGCCAGCATCCCGACGGCGGAGAGCAGGTAGCCGTAGTGGAAGTGGTGGTCGTTGAACGCGTCGGACCCGAACGACGGCGCGGAGCCGACGACGCCTCCGAGCACGGGGTCGTAGACGACGCACTTCACGGCACCCGGTGCGCAGCCGCGCGGGTCGAGCCACTGGTCGAGCTCGGCGGCGATCCGGTCGTGCAGGTCGGCCGCCACCTCCTCCAGGCCGAGGTCGACGGCGAGACGGTGCAGAGCAGCGGCGCGGTAGAGCTCCTTGCCGGCTCCGTAGGTGTCGGGCGCGGCGAAGCGGGTGGCCGCGGCGTCGAGTGGCACCTGCGTCCGGAGCGTCGTCTTCTCCTCGGCCGTGAGGGAGCCGAGATCGAGCGCCCCCGACTCGACGATAGTGGGGGCGGCGCGGGAGAACGACGTTCCCGCACGGAGCCCCACCCGGCCGTAGAGCGTGTCGTAGCCGATCGCCCCCTCGGCCCCGAGGCCGAAGAACGTCTCGGCGCCGCCCTCGGTCCGCAGCGCGTAGGTCGTGGTGGTGGTGCTCGCCGTGACGTCGTGGGAGACGCTCGCGCCCTCGAGGGGCACTGCACGACGCCGAAGCTCGTCGATCCGCGCCCTGCTCGCTCCCGGAGGCACCGCGAAGAGGAGCAGCGTGCCGTCCAGCGTCATCCGGGGGAACGTATCGAGGGCGGCGGCGGGCGCCACCAGCCCGTACCGCTGTCCGCCCGCGGTGACCAGGAGCAGGCCGCCGGCCGCGCGCTCGGGAGCGGTGGCGCCTCCGATCAGCACCGTCTGGGCGCTCTCGGTCCGGTAGGAGGCGTAGGGCCAGCCCTCGGCTGCGACGAGCTCACCGGCACCCGCGAGGCTCCAGTGCGCGACGAGGTCGTCGAACGCGGAGAGCGCCACCGCGCTCGAGGGGACCGTCACGGTGAGATCGTCCCGGGCGAGGGCGTAGACGGTCCGCGGAGCCGCCTCCACGATCGGGAGGCCCACGGTGAAGCCGTCGGCGCGCGGCGTGACGGTGAGGATCCCTGAGTAGAGCGGGAGATCCTCCCCGAACACCGGTCCGGACACCCACGAGTTCGTCGGCGGCCGCACCCCTTCGGCAAGCCGCGCCGTCCCCGCGTAGGGGCCGGGGACCTGCGGCAGCTCCCGCGCGTGCACGGACGCTGCCACGGCCCAGTCGGACGCGGAGCCGTCGGACGTGCATCCGGTGAGGCCTGCGATCGCGAGGGCGAGAGCGAGGGCCGCCCCCGCCCCGCGCCTCACCGCGCGAACCCGCCCGGCGTGAAGAGCCTGCCGAGCTGGGCGACCAGCCAGCCGCCGAAGCCGTCGCCGTCGTCGCGGAGCCGCACCTCCGCCGCGACGGGAGCTCCGACCACGGTGTAGTCCTGCGTCGTGATCTCGTCGGTGCGCGCGCGGATGACGGTCGTCGCCCGCCCCTCGTGGAACCGCTCCACCTCGACGTCGTAGATCTCGGCGTCGACGGTCGTCCCGTCCGGCATCGCCACGGCGACGGTGCCGCCGATCGGGACCCGCGAGTAGTCCCGGGCGCCGAGCACGAACTCGCTCTCGAGGTGGATCGAGTCCGAGATCGCGACGACCGCGATCATCTGGTCCTCCTCGACGAAGGAGCCGATCTCGGCGTCGACCGACGTGACCACGCCGTCCAGCGCCGCCGTGAAGACCATCAGGCCGCCCTCCTCGATCCGGTAGCCGACATCGGCGCTGGTGAACGTCTTCGTCTGCATGTCGGACTCGAGGACGGTGCTCTGCAGGCTGAAGAGCACGTCCCCCTTCTCCACCGCGTCGCCGCGGGAGATCGTGAGGTCCTGGATCGTGCCCGCGTAGGGCGTCCCCAGTGAGTACTCGTCGGTGACGAGCTGAGCGCTCGCCGCCCGCACGGTGAGCGACGAGTTGTTCGCGTAGACCAGGCCGGCGGCGGCGACGCCGAGCGCGAGGGCGCACGAGGCGAGGAAGCCGAGCCAGCGCAGCGCGGTCATGCCGCACCCACGGCGAGTCCGTGGCGTCCCGCGGCGGCGGGGCCGCTCGGAGCGACCACCTCGGCCCGGGCGGCGCGCTTCAGGAGGACGTGCTCGCGCGCCGCGATCACCGCGAACGCTCCGAGCGTGAGGGTGTTCAGGACGTTCCAGGCGAGCGCCACCGAATACTCCGCGGTCCACTCCGCCTTGAGGAAGCCGACGACGGAGGTCGCGGCCAGGAACACCAGGAAGACCATCTGCACCTTGATGAAGTTGAACGGCGAGGCAGCCTGCCCGGTCGCGCCCGTCGAGGTCCAGGCCGGCTTCCGGCCTGCGAGAGCGAGGAAGAACGCCTTCGTGTACATCGGGAAGGTGACGGTCGACAGCAGCAGCGTCTCCCACCGGAAAGAGCCGATGATGAACAGCGCGAGCCCGATCTGCAGCACGTAGAACCCGCAGTAGAAGAGGATCCACTCGACGAGCGGCACCTCCAGGCTGACCGGCGTGATGTTCAGGTAGATCTGCAGCGGGGGCAGCACGATCAGGCCCAGCGGCACGATCCCGGTGAAGTAGAACGTGACGGTCATGAAGTACTGCACGCGCTGGTCGGTCGTGAGCCGGCGCTTCGGCGAGAACGGGTTGTGCTTGAGCAGGATCTCGAACCCGCCGACGGCCCAGCGGACCTGCTGGCGGACGAAGGCCTCGATCGTCTCGGGCGTGCGCCCGACCGCGAGGGTCATCGGCACGAAGATCGAGCGCCAGCCGCGCTCGTGCACGAAGATCGACGTCCAGATGTCCTCGGACTGCGAGCCCTCGTACATCCCGCCGATGTCGTCGAGGGCCTTGCGGCGGAAGACGGCGTTGGTGCCCACGCAGAAGGCGGAGTTGTACTTGTTCTTGCCCGGCTGGGTGAGGGCGTAGAAGACGATCTGCATGTAGGCGGAGCCGCGCGAGATGAAGTTGTGCGCGTTCCCGTAGACCTGCGGGGCCTGCACGAAGGCGACGTCGTCGTGGGCGAAGAAGGGGAGAGTCTCCTCCAGGAACTCCGGCACGGTCACGAAGTCGGCGTCGATCATCACGGCGAAGTCCGAGTCGGTCAGACGGAGCGCGTGGTTCACGTTGCCGGCCTTGGCACCCACGCGGTCCTCGCGCACCACGTAGCGGACGCCCAGGCGCTCGGCGATCGCGGCGACCTGCGGGTCGTCCCCGTCGTCGAGGAGCCACGTCACGTGGGTGCCCCGCATGTCGCGGGCAGCACGGGCCGTCTCCTCGATGATCGCCGGGTCCTCCCTGTAGGTCGTGATGAAGACGTCGACGGTGATGCGGCGGCGGCCGAGGTAGAGGTCCTCGCCGATCGGGATGCCGTCGACCGGGCTCCCGTAGAGCGTCGCTCGAGCGGAGTGGAAGGCGGAGTCGCGCGGGTCGTAGGTGCTCGACAGGGCGGTCCACATCGTGAGCGCGGCCTGGCCGATCAGGTAGAGCTCGCAGACGATGACGATGGCGAACGGGAGGGGGTCGCCGATGTTGCGCGGGTTGAGCAGGAAGGCGCCGTAGAGCAGCGCGCCGGCGCCGGAGAGCAGCACGATCATGATGAGCGAGGGCGACTGCTGCTTGGCGCGGCTGGTGACGGCACGGGGGCTGGCGACGCGCTGCTGGCGCGTCAGGAGCGAGCCGAGGCCGAGGGCGACAGCACCTCCCGAGAGCAGCAGCCAGGAGCCGGTCTCCACTCCGGTGGAGGGGAGGCCGCCGGGGCCGGTCGGTGCGGTGATCGGCGCGGCCGTGGCAGTCGGTCCGGCCGTCGGCACGACGGTGGGCTCCGGGGTCGACGTGGGCTCCGGGGTCGACGTGGGCTCGGGGGTCGACGTGGGCTCGGGGCTCACGGTCGGCTCGGGCGTCGCGGTGGGCTCGGGCGTCGCGGTGGGCTCGGGCGTCGCCGTCGGCTCGGGAGTCGCGGTCGGCTCCGGTGAGCCGGTCGGCTCCGGCGTCGGCGTGGGCTCCGAAGTCCCCGGCAGCTCGACGGCGGCGCCCTCCGGCGCCACGGCGAGCAGCGCCCGGGCGACGTCGCTGAACGCTCCGACCGGGTGGTTGCGGAACACCGGCGAGGTGCCGAAGAGGAAGCCCTCGGTGCCCGACTCCGTCGAGAACGAGACGGCCGAGGCCTGCCCGGCCGCGTCGCTCCGGGACTGACCCTCGGAGTCGACCCAGTGCCCGGCGACGAACGTGCCGTCCTCCGAGTAGCTCTGCTCGACAGCGACCGACTCGTCGAAACCGGCGAACCACAGTGCCGGCGAGACGAACGCGGTGTCCTGCGGGTAGTCGCCCAGGACTCCGCCGGCGGGCGTCTCGACCGAGACGATGCCGTTGGAGCCGCTGGTGCCGGTCTGCGCGGTCAGCTCGGCCAGGCCGAAGTCGGACACGAAGGCCGCTCCAGCGCCACCGCGGCCGACGACGTCGCCGCCCGCCGCGAGGAACTCCTCGACCACGGCGCGGCCCGCGGCCTGCTCCGGGGTGAAGGAGAGGGCGCGTCCCACGTAGAGCACGTCGGCACCCTCGAGGGTCGCGGTGCCCGCGGTGAGCGCGGCCGCGTCGACGGCGACCGCATCGGCGAAGCCGAGCTTGGCCAGCGCGTCGCGGTCCTCGTTCGTGCCGGAGTAGGCGACGCGGAGGGCGTCGAGCGCCTTCCCGTCCTCGGCGCGCACGCGGTCGGCGGTGGTCGCCGTGAAGTCGACGCCGAAGGCGGCGGCGGCTCCCTCGGCGGCCGCGAGCCCGGCGGCGTCTGCACGGAGGGCGATCGTGCCGTCCTCGAACTGCTCGAGGGCGACGCCGTCGGCCAGCAGCGCGTTGACGGCCTGGTACTCCAGGACGCCGCGCGGCTCGAAGGCGAGGTAGTCGGCGCCTGCCGGGACGGAGCCGACCGGAGCCACGGCGGTCACCGGCTCCAGGCCGACAGCCGGGAGGGCGTCGGTGGTGGAGCCGATCGCCTGCACGTCGGCGCCCCAGAGGAGCGAGAGGCTCCAGGCCGAGACGTCGTACATCTCGGGCACGCGGCTCGAGATGTCGCTGCCGTCGGCGAGGAGGACGTTGGCGAGGCCGCGGACCGACTGGTGCATGTCGACCAGGTAGGTGCCCGCGGGGTAGGAGACTCCTCCGACGCTCGTGGCGGCCGTGGTCCGCGACACCTCGACGCCGTGGGCGAGCAGCTGCGCGACGAGGGTCTCGGCGTCCGAGACGGAGCGCTGCGTGCCGTCGACGGGGATGACGTAGGCGCGCGGGTACTCGGTCGTGTAGACGTCGGTCTCGTCCCAGATCTCGGTCCACTCGGTCGGCACGCCCGCGGGCAGGTCGGCCGCGGAGACGTCGGCGGGGATCTCGACGGCGGGGGCGCCGGTGACGCCGCGCTCGAAGATGGCGACCTGGTTGCTCAGGAGCGCGTCGCGGTTGGCCTCGATGTAGTCGACGGAGGCGTCCATGACGATCCCGGCGACCTCGACGTCGATGTCCGCGTTGGCCTGGCCCTGGGCGATCTCCTCCGGAGTGCTGTTGGCCGTGCGGCCGAGCGGAAGCTCCACCGTGTTGGTGATCGCGCCCTGGAAGGCGACGTACTGCGGGGCGAAGATGGGGGGCCAGTCGTCCCAGCCCGTGCGGATGTCGCGGTAGGGGATGAGGATCTTCCCGGTGTTGTCCGTGGTGGCGCTGCCGTCCTCGGCGAGGTAGGTGTTGCCGGGCACGTCGGCCTCGACGACGCGGCGCTCGATCTCGAGCGCGGTCGCGTAGGCGTGCGGGAGGAAGAGGTCGTACTCGTAGTTCTCGCCGTGCGGCGGGCCGCAGGGCTCGACCTGGAGGATCCCGGTGTAGCCGTGGATGTCGATGAAGTACGTGGGCTGGAGCACGCTCGAGAGGTCGCGGATCACGGCCGCCTCGCTGGTGGCTCCGGTGATCATGTCGCGGTTCGGGTCGTAGCCCGCGGCGACGGCGCGCTGGCCGAGGGCGCGGCCGTCGGGGTTGTTGGTGACGGTGAAGTAGAGGCGGTTGCCCTCGAGCAGCGCCTCGGTCTCCGCGTCCTCGGCGGTGGCGACGCCCTCGATGTACTCGAGGATCGCGTCGCTGCCCTCCCACTCGTTGCCGTGGATGTTGCCGTTGAACCAGACCGGCACCTTGTAGCCGTCCATCAGGTCGGCGTCGGCGGCCGCGGCGGCGGGCTCGTACTTGAGCCGGTCGCGCCACTCGGCCTGCTGCGCCGTCTCGGCCTCGGTCTCGGGGGCGGTGACGGTGACCAGGTAGATGTCGCGGCCGAGGCCGGACTTCCCGACCACCTGGGTCGAGACCCGGTCGGAGCGGGCGGCGAGCGCGTTCAGCTGCGGCGCGATGGCGTCGTAGGGGGTGACTCCGCGCAGGAGCGAGGCGTCGGTCGGGTCGACGGGCACCTCGGTCAGCGGGGTCTGCTGCGGGTAGCTGGTCGGCACCGCGATCGGAGCGGACGGCGGACGCACGATGTCCACGCGGGTGTAGTCGGCGGGTGCTGCGGTCGTGGCGGTCGCTGGCGGGGCGACCAGGAGGCCGCCAGCGGCGAGCGCGAGCGCGGCGCATCCGGAGGCGAGGGCGGTTCGAGATCTCAAGCGGAGTTCTTCCCTTGTCGAGGCGTGACGGAACGGATCGGGCCCCCGTCGGCGTCTGGATCTCCGAATCGGATGTGAACCCTCTCAGGAAGATAGAGGCTCCATGTTTCCGTCACGTGTCGGCCGGGTCACCTCCGCGAGATGCCTCCTCGGTACGCCTCGCCCGGCGACTCGAGTGCCCGAGTGGCATCCGGCGAGAGGAGGAAGGAGGGCCCGGTCAGAGGAAGAGGGAGAGGACGAGCGTGGCGCCGAGCGCGAGGACGGAGGCGAGGGAGACGCCGACGGTCACGGACTTGAGGGCGCCGCGGACCGACTGGCCGAGGAAGCTCTGCAGCAGCCAGAAGGTGTTCGAGGTGACGTGGATGCAGAACAGCGCGCCGGAGCCCGCAGCGAGTGCGATCAGCAGCGGGTCGAGGCCGAGTGTCGCGGCGACCGGCGCGACGACTCCGGCCGCCGTGATCGCCGAGAGGGTGACCGAGCCGACCGCGATGTGCAGCACGGCCGCCATCACCCAGACGAGCAGCAGCGGCGCGGTCGCCGAGGTCGAGAAGTAGCCCTTCAGGATCTCGCCGAGGTCGCCCTGCGCGATCACCGCGGCGAGCGCCCCGCCGACGCCGGTGAGCAGGAAGATCTGCCCGCCGTCCTGGAAGCCCTTGGCGACCGCCTTCTCCATCCGCGCGGTTCCCACGGTCGACCGGCCGACCACTCCGGTGCCGATCACGGCGAGGAGGAGCGCGATGACGGGGTTCCCGAGGAACTGCAGCACCGGCAGCTCGATCCCGGAGACGGTGAGCACCGCCTGCGCGGCGATGAGCAGGAGGGCGAGGAGCATGGGCGCGAAGAGGAGCAGGAGCGGGCGCTCGCGGGCGGCGTGGGCGTCCTGCGCCTCAGCGGGACCCGCCGCGTCCTCGACGGACGAGCCGGACGAGCCGCCCGACACCGCTCCGGCTCCGCCCGAGGACGCCCCGCCGCTCCCCCGCGCTCCGAACGACGGCAGCCGTCCGCCGTCCGCGGCGGGCGACGCCCCCACCGTCGCGAGCCCGGTCGTGTCGTCGCGCACGACCAGCTGCTCGTCGCGCGCCGGGTCCCAGAAGCCGAGGCGGAACGCGAGCGACATCAGCAGGATCGTGACCACGACCGTCGGCGCCACCACCGCGAATCCGCCGAGCATCATCACCCCCAGCGGCACTCCGAGCAGCCCCGCGAGCGCGACCGCGGCGAAGCCGGGCACCATCATCACGATGCCCGTCTCGAGCCCGACGGCGAAGGTCACGGCGACGATGCCGGTGCCCGCGCGCCCCAGCCGCGGCGCGATCCGGCGCGCGAGCGGGGCCGCGATCACGATCAGCGCGTCGACGAAGATCGTCTGCAGGTAGGTGGCGAAGGAGAGGCCCAGCGCGTAGGGGATCCCGCGGCGGCCGAAGACGCGCAGCAGGCCCTCGACGAGCCGGACGACGGCGCCCATCTCGTTGAGCATCGCGCCGATGAGCACGCCCCAGCCGATCAGGAGGCCAGCCTCCATCATCACCTCGCCGAAGCCGGTGGTCATCGTGGAGACGGTGTCGACGGGGCCGAGCCCGGTGAGCAGGCCGATCGCGGCGGCTCCCACGGCCAGCGCCAGCACCGGGTTGAACCGGAAGCGCACGATCGCGACGACCACCACGACGATCACGAGGGCGACGACGCCCAGGGTGTACCACTCGGGCATGACGTCCTCCTCCGCCCGCGACTGCGCGTGCCGTCACACCCTAGGGGACCGCCGCGCACCCCCTCGCCCCCGCCGGGCACGGGGCCCTAGCGTGGACGCATGGCACTGACGCTTCCCGAGCCCCGACTCCCCTCCCTCCTCGACTCCCCCGTCCTGCGCTGGGGGGTGATCGCGCCCGGCTCGATCGCCGGCTCGTTCGTCGAGGCGCTGCAGAAGCACACCCGGCAGCGCGTGGTCTCGGTGGGCTCCCGCTCGCTGGAGCGCGCGGAGCGGTTCGCGAGCCGGTTCGGGATCGAGCGGGCCTCGGCCGGCTACGAGGCCGTGGTCGAGGATCCGGAGGTCGACGTGGTCTACATCGCCTCGCCGCACTCGGAGCACGCCCGCCAGGCGCTGCTCGCCATCGCCGCGGGCAAGCACATCCTGGTCGAGAAGCCGTTCGCGCCGACCCCGGGCGAGGCCGAGATGATCGTGCACGCCGCGCGCGACGCCGGAGTCTTCGCGATGGAGGCGATGTGGATGCGCTACCTGCCGCACATGGACGTCGTGCGGCAGCTGCTCGCGGACGGGGCGGTCGGCGCGCCCGCCGTCGTCTCGGCCGACTTCGGCGCCGCCTTCGACTTCGACCCCTCCAGCCGCATCTTCGACCCGGCGCTCGCGGGCGGCGGCCTGCTGGACGTCGGCGTCTACGCCTCCTCCTTCGTCTCGATGGTGGCGGGCACCCCGCAGAGCACCGTCGTCGCCGGCAGCATGACCTCGACCGGCGTCGACGCGACCGCGACGATCGTCGGCAGCCACGCGCACGGGGTGCAGTCGGTGGCCACCTCGACCGTGCTGGCCGACACCCGCCACGCGGCGAGCGTCGCGGGGCGGGCGGGGCGGATCGACGTGCACCCGTCGTTCTGGACGCCGGGCGGCGTGACGCTCACCCGCGGCTCCGAGAGCGGGTCGTGGATCGACGAGACGCCGCTCCAGGGCGGCGAGGGCCTCGCCTGGGAGGCGCTGCACGTCGCGCAGTACGTGACGGAGGGGCGCACCGAGTCGCCGCTGCACCCGCTCGACGAGGTGGTCGCCGTGGTGCGGACCCTCGACGACGCGCGCCGACGGCTGGGCGTCTCGGTGTAGGGCGGGGCGGCGGGAGACCGCCGTTCCGGCCCTCAGCCCGCCGGCAGCTCGACGCGGAAGCTCGTGCGCCCCGGCTCGGACGCGACGAGGACGCGCCCGCCGTGGGCGTCGACGACCGCCGCCACGATCGCCAGGCCCAGCCCCGTCGATCCGGTCGTGCGCGCTCGGGAGGAGTCGCCGCGGGCGAAGCGCTCGAACAGCACCGGCACCAGCTCCGGCGCGATTCCCGGGCCGGAATCGGTGACCGTGACGACCGCGATCGGCCGCCCCTCCGACACCTCCTCGGCGAGCGCCGCCACGACTCGGGTGCCGGGGGGCGTGTGCACGGACGCGTTCCGCAGCAGATTGGCGACCACCTGGTGCAGCCGGAAGCCGTCGCCGCGGATCTCGATCGGCTCCTCGGGGAGCTCGAGGTCCCACTCGTGGTCGGGGCCCGCGGCGTGCGCGTCCGACAGCGCCTCGATCACGAGCAGCGTCAGGTCGACGGGCTCCTTCTCGAGGTCGCGGCCCTCATCGAGGCGGGCGAGCAGGAGGAGGTCCTCGACCAGCGAGGTCATCCGGGTGGCGGCGGACTCGATCCGATCGAGGGAGTAGACGGCCGACTCCGGCAGTTCGGTCCCGCCCCGACGGGGCAGCTCCGCGTAGCCGCGGATCGCCGCGAGGGGAGTGCGCAGCTCGTGCGAGGCGTCGGCGACGAACTGCCGCACCTTGTCCTCGCTCGCCTGCCGCGACTCCAGAGCACCGGTGACGTGGTCGAGCATGCGGTTGAAGGCGGCGCCGACGCGGCCGACCTCGGTGCGGGTGTCGGCGTCCTCCTCCGGGACC
Source organism: Rathayibacter sp. AY1E6 (assembly GCF_002931115.1). Lineage (NCBI taxonomy): Bacteria > Bacillati > Actinomycetota > Actinomycetes > Micrococcales > Microbacteriaceae > Rathayibacter > Rathayibacter sp. AY1E6. The sequence continues at coordinate 53,269 of NZ_PSVK01000019.1, forward strand.
CGCTCGACCAGCTCGACGGCGCCGCGGTCCAGCGGCAGCTCGGCCACGCGGGTCGCCGTCGCCTCCACCCGCTCCAGGGGCCGCAGGGCCACGCGGATGATCGCGGTGGCGACGAGGGCGACCAGCAGCATCGCCAGCAGCACCACCACGACGACCACCCAGGTGAGGGAGGCGAGCGTCTCGGCGACCTCGCCCAGGGGGACGCCGACGACGACGACGGAGCCCTCGACCGCCGCCGCGCGCACGCGGTAGGTCCCGAGGCTCCCGGGCAGCTCGATGGTCGCCTCCTCGCCCCCTGCGGCGACGGCCGCCGCGAGCACCGAGTCGGCCGGGTCCGAGAACTGCCGGCAGACCCCGTCGGCGTCGACGTAGGCGCCGATGAAGGAGCCGTCCGAGCCCTGGACGGCGGTGATGGTGCTGAGGTTCTGGCTCGGGCCGCCGCCGAAGGATCCGCTCGGGCAGGTCGTGGCCTGCTCGATCGCGCTCGACCCGCCGAAGCGGCTCGGCCCGTCGAAGTCCTGGAGGCGCGTGACCGACTGGCTGAGCGACGCGTCCGTGCTGCCGTAGAGGATCGAGCGGGCGGAGAGCACGCTGACCGCTCCCACGACGCCCGCCGTCACCGCGACGAGCGCGACCACGGCGACGACCATCCGCCGCCGCAGAGTCCACGGCGCGCGCCGGCCGCGGCGGGAGCCGCGGAGGGCGGAGCGGGTCGCGAAGTCGCCGAGCGACGGGCGGCCGGTGCGGCTCACTGGTCGGCGGGCTTCAGGAGGTAGCCGGCGCCGCGCACGGTGTGGATCATCGGCGAGCGGCCGACGTCGATCTTCTTGCGCAGGTACGAGATGTAGATCTCGACCACGCTCGACTTGCCGCCGAAGTCGTACGACCAGACCCGGTCGAGGATCTGGGCCTTGCTGAGCACGCGGCGCGGATTGCGCATCAGGAAGCGCAGCAGCTCGAACTCGGTGGCGGTCAGCTCGATCTCGTCGCCGCCCCGGCGGACCTCGTGGCTGTCCTCGTTCAGCACCAGGTCCCCCACGACGACCTCGGGGTCGTCCGCGTCGTTGGCGAGCAGGGTGCTGCGGCGGATGAGGCCGCGCATCCGGGCGACCAGCTCCTCGAGGGAGAAGGGCTTGGTGACGTAGTCGTCGCCGCCGGCGGTGAGGCCGGCGATCCGGTCGTCGAGCGCGTCCTTCGCGGTGAGGAAGAGGACCGGGGTCTCGCTGCCGTCCGCGCGGACCCGCTGCAGGACCTGGAGGCCGTCGATGTCGGGGAGCATCACGTCGAGCACGATCACGTCCGGTCGGAACTCGCGGGTGATCGTGATCGCGGCGCGGCCCTCGGCGGCGGTGCGCACCTCCCAGCCCTCGTAGCGCAGAGCCATCTGGAGCAGGTCGGTGAGGGTGCTCTCGTCGTCGACGACGAGGACGCGGATCGGCGTCCCGTCGGCCCGCTTCAGGCGGGTGCGCTGCGCGGGGGCGAGGTGCTTCGAGGGGGCCGGGGTGCTCATGACTCCAGTATCGGGAGTTCCCTATGGATCGGCTATGACCGGCCGATGCCGTCGCTGTGCGCTCCCGATGCGTCCTCCGCGGGATCGGCGTCGAGCTCCTCCGGAGCGATCGCCGCGGTGCGTGCGTAGCCGCGGACCCGCCGGTCGATGAAGGTCGCCACCCAGAGCAGGACGCCGATCACGAGCAGCACCCCCGCGATGCCGTACTGGGCGGTGTCGCGTCCCGAGGTGATCGGCAGCACCAGGTAGACGCAGGCGATCGTGCCCAGCACCGGCAGCACGGTGGGGGTCCGGAAGTGACGGTGCTCGACCGGCTGCCGCCGCAGCACCAGCACGGAGACGTTGACGACGGCGAAGACCGCCAGCAGGAGGAGCGACGTGGTCCCGCCCAGGAGCACCGCGATGGGGTCGGAGGGGTCGCGCGACACGTAGGCGGTGAGGAGCAGGGCGATCACCGTCGTGAAGAGGATCGCGGCCCACGGCGTGCGCCGTCCGCGCAGCACGTTCTGCAGGAACGGCGGCAGCACGCCCTGGCGGCTCATCCCGTAGAGCAGGCGGCTGGCCATCATCATGTTGATCAGCGCGCTGTTGGCCACGGCGAAGAGCGAGATGAAGGGCAGCAGCGTCGAGATCGGGAAGTCGGGCGCCGCGGCCTCGACGACCGTGACGAGCGGAGTGTCGTTGCCGGCCAGCTCCCCCACGGGGACGATCGCGACGGCGAGCGTGGACACGAGCACGTAGACCACGGCGGTGATGCCGAGACCCGTGAGCATCACGCGCGGGAAGATGCGGCTGGGCTCCTTCGTCTCCTCCGCCATGTTCACGGAGTCCTCGAATCCGACCATCGCGAAGAACGCCAAGGAGGTCGCGGTGCTCACCGCGAGCAGCAGCGACTTGTCCTCCGGCGCCTCGAACGCGACCACCCGCGAGAAGTCGGCCTGCCCGCCGAACACGGCGAAGAAGCACACGAAGATCACGAGCAGCAGGCCCGAGAGCTCGATCAGGGTGAGCACCACGTTCAGCCCGACGCTCTCGGCGACACCGCGCAGGTTCACCAGGGCGATGCAGACCATGAACACCAGCGCGATGCTCAGCCGCGTCCCCGCGCCGTCCCCGAGCCCGAAGCCGATCGCGAAGTTGCTCGCGAAGGCGCCCGAGGCGGCGGAGGCCGAGGTGATCCCGCTCGCCATCACGGTGAAGCAGACGAGGAACGTGACGAAGTGGATCCCGAACGCCTTGTGCGCGTAGAGCGCGGCGCCCGCCGCCTGCGGGTACTTCGTCACCAGCTCCAGGTAGGAGCAGGCGGTGAGCGTGGCGACGACGAACGCGATCACGAAGGGGAGCCACGCGGCCCCGCCCACCTCGGCCGCGACCTGCCCGGTGAGGGCGTAGATCCCGGTCCCGAGGATGTCGCCGACCACGAACAGCAGCAGCAGCTTGGGGCCGAGCACCCGCTTGAGCTCGGGCGGGGCGGACGTCTCTCTCGTGGCGGTCATCGTCGGCCCCTCCCGTTGCGGATGAGCGCGAGCCTACGACCGCGGGCACCGCCCCGGGAAGAGCGGGCGCCCGGGGAGCAGGAGCCGACGACACCCACCACTCCGCCGTCGCGCCGTGCGCAGCGCAGCCTCCACCTCGCCGGCGGGAGGCTGCGCGAGGCCGGCTGACCGGATGCTGCCACGGCCGGAGCCTGCCCGGACGTCCCGTGGGCCCCCGACCCTCCGCCCCGCGCGGAGCCGGGGGTCCGCCGCATGTCCGGATGCTGCCGTGCCCGGATGCTGATCTGGTGCCGCCGACGGGCCTCCGCGAGGCTCGGAGGACCACGACGAGAGGACGCACCATGACCGCCACTGCACCCGCCGCCACCCCGCACCTCGGCCCCGTCGCCGCCGGAGGCGCCCTCGCCTGGGCCGCGCTGGCCGCGCTCCTCCTGCTCGGGGAGCCGCACCCCGCGGCGGTCCTCCTGCTCGTGCTCGCCGCCGCCGCCGCGACCTCGCTGAGCGTCGTCGCCGTCGCCCGCCGGCAGCCCCCCGCCCGCCGTACCGGAGTCGTGATCGGTCTCCTCGCCCCCCTCCTCGCGAACGCCGGTCTCACTCCGCTCGCCGCGCTGGTCGGCCCGGCCGTGTTCGGAGCGGCGGCGCTGGTCCTCGCCGGTGAGCTCGCCGTCGTCGCGGTTCTCGCGCGGCGGCGCTGAGTGCGCGCCTCCTACACTCGGGAGGGTCGGGAGAACGGGGGGCCGCCGGTGCTGAGCGAGAACGCGATCGCGCTGTACCTGCACGCGTCCGTGCGCGGAGACTGGTCTCTCGAGAGCGCGTCGGACGAGCTCGGCGTCACCGTCGACGGCCTCCGCGAGGCGCGTGACGAGCTGATCGGGCTCCGGCTGCTCGCTCCGCTGCACGCGGGGGCGGAATCGCTCGCCACGGCCGCACCGGACATCGCCCTCGCCGAGCTGATCGCCGACGACGAGCGGCGCCTCCTCGAGCTGCAGACCGGGATCACCCGCCGCCGCAGCGAGCTGATGGCCCTCGTCCCCGCCTACCGGAGCGCCCGCAGCGCCCTCGCCGCCGCGGAGCAGGTGGAGGTGATCGAGGACCCGGCGACCGTCCTCCGGCTGCTCCTCGACCTGCAGCGCGGAGCCTCGGAGGAGGTGCTGATCGCCGCTCCCGGCACCAGCAGCGTGGAGCGGCACGAGGCGAGCGACGCCGTCGACCGCGAGCTGCTCGGGCGCGGCATCGCGAGGCGGACGCTGTACCACGACCGCCGCCGCGACAACGCGGCCCTCCGGCGCTCGGTCGCGGAGCTGGAGCCGCTGGGCGCGCGGTTCCGGACCCTCCCGGTGCTGCCCTTCCGGCTGGTGGTCTTCGACCGCTCCCTCGCGATCGTCGCCCGCTCCCGCGACGAGGACGACCGCGCCGCCCTGGTCGTCCGCTCCCCAGAGCTCGCGGCGACCCTGGCGCGCGTGTTCGATGCGGCGTGGGAGTTCGCAGCGCCCCTGCACGCGGCAGGTGCCGAGGAGGAGCCCTCCCTCTCCGCGGTGCAGCGGTCGATCCTGCAGGGCCTCGCCGCCGGGCTCACCGACGAGGCGCTCGCGGCACGGCTGGACCTCAGCGTGCGCACCTGCCGTCGCCACATCGCCGGTCTCTTCGAGCTGCTCGGCGCCGAGAGCCGCTTCCAGGCGGGCGTGCTCGCGTCCCGGCGGGGCTGGCTGCCGGTCCGGCCGCGCTGACTCAGGCCGTCGGCGAGCTCAGCGCCGCGGAGCCGCGGTGTCGGAACGGGGTGTCCGCTAGCGGACACGTCCTCTTCCGGCTCTTGTCCCGGCACTCTCCCAGGTCGAACATGGGGACCGCCGCCGACATCCCCGATGACGGGCGGCCTCCGCACCGCGACTCCGTACCCGACGGGACCGCGGCCCCGACGCCCGCGCCGTACCCGACGGACCGCGGCGCATCAGCGACCTGAGCCGAACGCGCGCACAGGCGCTCCTCCGGCGCGCCGTCCGGCACCCCCGACCGACGACGCTCCGGGCCCCCGCTTCCACCTACCCGAAGAGCTCACCCGTGAACCCCAGCACCCCCGCCCGCCCTGGTCTTCCC